>CAYYET010000104.1:0-1504 GCA_964471075.1 uncultured Bdellovibrionales bacterium | reverse complement strand
TAACAGCGAAGCCGGCTCGTTTTTCGTCAGCTCGGAAGTCTTCTACTTCAGAGAGTAAAAGAATGTTATCAAGAAGTTTATCAATATTAATGTTACTTTTGGCACTAATCTCTGTACACATAGTGTCACCGCCCCATTCTTCAAACATGACTCCATGTTCTGCAAGTTCCTGTTTGACTCGTTCTGGTTTGGCTTCAGGTTTATCGATCTTGTTGATGGCTACAATCACAGGAAGCTTACGTTCCTTCAAATACTCGATAACTTCTTTGGTTTGAGGACGGACTCCGTCGTCAGCCGCTACGACAAGAATGGCGATATCAGCGATAGAAAGTCCGCGTTTGCGCATAGCGGCGAAAGCTTCATGGCCTGGGGTATCAATGAACGTGATAAGTTTTTTATGTTTTTTGGCTTGGTAGGCGCTGATATGTTGAGTAATACCGCCTGCTTCTCCGGCAGCTACGCTGGCTTTGCGGATGGTATCCAGAAGAGTGGTTTTCCCATGATCAACATGACCTAAGATGGTAACAATAGGAGGACGGACAGTAAGATTCTTGCCAGAATTTCTCTCTTCTTGAATGAGCTTATTTAAGCCTTCAAGGGTCAAGGTGCCATCAGTGCTCTCTTCCATGGCTGGCTTGCTTTCAAAGCCAAGATCAGAAGCAATGATACTCGCTGTATCGAAATCAATTTCTTCGTTGATGGTAGCCAAAATACCATTCTTCATGAGCTCAGTAATAACCGAAGCCACGGGTGCCTCAAGTAGTTCCGCCAGTTTTTTGACGGTAACAGAAGAAGGAATATTTACGCTAGGGGAAGGGGAAACTTCGGTCATAAATAAAAAAGATAGAAAACTGATTTATAGAGTAGCTTTTTGTTTGCCGCTGATGGCTTGTTCAATAGCTGTTTTTTCTTCTTCAGTAAAAGGAAATTGTGTTTGTTTCCCTGCCATGACTGGCTTGGCATACACTCGAGTTCCTTCTCGAGTATGGAGTGAAGAGAGTACTACTCCAGAATTCTTTCCATCAAGGAGGGCTACACTAAAACTTTGATTGCCACCCACTTCTTTAAAGGGATTGAAACGGACTACACTGGTCTTATGCAGGCTCTTGAGAACTAATTCTCGTAGCCGGTTTGATATTTCAAAAAGCTCTTGAATTTCTTGATCGAGCTCCCGTACTTCAGTGAGCTGGTCCAGGAGCACTTTTTCGAGATCCCGACCTTCTTTTCCAGAAAGAAAGGCTTTCATTTCTTTACGAAGCTTATGCAGGCGCAGTCCAAGAAA
This sequence comes from uncultured Bdellovibrionales bacterium, assembly GCA_964471075.1. GTDB lineage: Bacteria > Patescibacteriota > Minisyncoccia > Moranbacterales > UBA1568 > UBA1568. The sequence goes on along the minus strand of CAYYET010000104.1, from coordinate 222 downwards.
GAGTACCCAACCAAGAAGCAGTATTTCTACGGCAGCGAGGATGAGGATACCATACTGGAGAACGACTGGAGAAAGCCCTGCAAGAAAGGAAAACATGGACGATACGCTAAGACTTTGCTTCCAACGGTATCACGTTTTTGGCTTATTGTAAAGCACTTTTACGTGTTTAGATATGAGCGGTGTTTGTTGGACAAAGTTCGAAACTATTTCGAGCAAAATCCA
>CAYYET010000103.1:0-1622 GCA_964471075.1 uncultured Bdellovibrionales bacterium | reverse complement strand
AAAAACAGTGGGAGAATTTCTTACGGCACATCACCTCGATTTGAAAGAAAAAGAATCGGTCTTTCCGGCACCTGAAACGAAGCTTGCTCAAGGAATGAGCCTTTTCATTGAACGTACTCATGAGGTGGTGGTGAAAGCAGATGGCACACAAAAAACAATTTCGGTTCATGCGACTACAGTAGGTGAGGCGCTCGCAGAAGCCGGAGTACCACTTGATGAGGATGATATTGTGCAGCCAGAGCGCGAGATGTTTGCGGAACGTGATCTCACCATTGCTATTACGCGAGTAGAAATTCGTGAAGAATCAATAGAGAAACCAGTGGCCTTTGAAAAAAAGATAAATGAAGATAGCAAACTCTCGTGGCGTAAAAGTGTGGTGACGCAAAAAGGAATAGCTGGAACAGATCGCTTGACCTATCGAGTTAGTACGCATGATGGAAAAGAAGTAAATCGTAAATTATTGCAAACGGAACGTATTAAGGAACCGGTACCAGAAATTGTGACGCAAGGGACATATGTACAACTTGGGAAAAGTCACACTGGTGGCGCTTCGTGGTATTCTTGGACCGGCACCATGGCTGCCGCTAATCCCTGGCTGCCTAAGGGCAGCTATGTGAAGGTCACGAATCTGGATAATGGAAAAAGTGTTATTGTAGTGATTAATGATCGAGGGCCTTTTGTACCAGGGCGGATTATTGATCTTGATAAGGTAGCTTTTGCCAAGATTGCTTCTATCGGGGCTGGAGTCATTAATGTAAAAATGGAAGAAATCACCAATTAGTCTATGGAAAAAGTTAAAGCCAAAAAATCACTAGGGCAGAATTTTCTCCAAGATGCTCATATTATCGAGCAGATTTTTTCTGTGGCCGAAGTGGAAAAGGACGATTGGATACTAGAGATCGGACCAGGGACTGGCGCCTTAACATTTCGCCTGGGGGATCGCGTACAAAAACTTCTGGCTATTGAACTGGATCACGAACTGGTAGAGAGGTTGGAAAAACATTTTGTGGACTCAAAAAATGTCTCTATTTTGGAAGGAAATATTCTTGATATCCATATTGATGAATTGCTTCATGCTTCTGGTTTTAGTGAACATCCCTACAAGGTTATCGCTAATATTCCCTATTATATTACTGCTCCTATTATTCGTACTTTGCTTTCACTGAAACATCAGCCACAGTCACTCACCCTTATGGTGCAAGATGAAGTAGCAGAGCGTCTCACGGCGAAACCAGGGAGTATGAGCCTCCTTTCTCTTATGGCGCAGTTTTATGCGATGGTGGAGAAAAAAATATTGGTACCGAAAGAAGCGTTTGATCCAGTACCAAAGGTTAATAGTGCGGTGATTACTTTGATACCCAAACGACCCTATAATAAGGAAGAAGATCGAAAAATATTTCGTTTGGCTCGAGCTGGATTTGCGGCTCGTCGGAAAACACTAGCGAACAATCTCTCTACCAGTTTTTCACTTTCTCGGGAAGAAGTAGAGCAGAAATTACTGGCCTTAGGTCTACGAAAAGATATTCGAGCTCAGGCTCTCTCAGTAGAACATTGGGAAGTCCTAGCTTCTTTGTGGGAAGAGAAAGCTACAGAGTAAAAAAGGTAATTACTACTCCATACAG
>CAYYET010000102.1:0-1725 GCA_964471075.1 uncultured Bdellovibrionales bacterium | reverse complement strand
GCAATCATATCGCTTTCCTGCCATTTTTTAGTGCGGTGCTTCTGATTGCGGTAGTTTCTAGTGTGCCAGTATCAATCAACAACATTGGGATCAAGGAGTGGGCTTATGTTGTCTTCTTTGGTCTCATTGGTATTAGCACCGAGACAGCAGTGACCGCAGCGCTTTTGTCGCGCTTTATTCAAATGCTTCTTTCGTTTGTCGCGTTACCACAATACTTGAGCATCAAAAAAGAGAGCGATCAATAGGTTCTCCGAATACCAAATACTTTTTGGAAGTAAAATTCCATATAAAGACAATGAAACCGGTCAAAAGTTTGGCTAGAAGCATATTGAAGGCTGTAAGATTCCACACATCAACAAAAAGCCAGAGTAGAGCATAGCTTAAGAAGAGTCCGATTACTCCCATGAGGAGGAAGAGTGAGCTTTCTGAGAGAAAGTTTCTCTGCTGAGAAAAGACAAATTCGGAATTAAAGAAGTAACTTACGATAACACCAGTAAGAAAGCTAAACGTTTGAGCCAGGAGGTAATGAGTGTGAAAGAAAAAGATACAGAGCATGAACACGCCTATATCGCACAGTGAAGAAGGAATGCCAAAGAGGATATAGCGGAACAGTTGAAGAGAAGTCTTTTCAACCATACGAACACTCAAATTTATTCTTCAAACTTGAAGACTTTGACGTAATGGCTTGGACGGCCATTGATATCAATTTCGTAGAGAGGATCGGTACGATCGTAGTACTGATCAAAGCGAATAAGATCAGGCTTTTGATGAGAAATATCACTACTCATCATCTTAGTAGTACGACTTTTGCGGCCAGCAGAAGTGACGATATAATCGAGACCGCGTTCGCGGAGCTGGGTGTAGTTTTGGGCACTGGAACAGCGACCCATAAAGAATTTACAGACACCGTCTTTGTCAGTCCAAACCAGCATTTCTTGGGCTCCAGGGAGACTGTTGAGGTATTGAGCAGCTTCGTAACTGCCTGCACCCATGTCTTTGACATCAATGTGGTATTTAGCAGGGAGAAGAACGTTGGCATAGCTGAGAGGAAACGGCGTAATAAGAATTGAGATACTACCAAAAACCAAGAGAATCAGTCCGGCGATTACGGGAGTAGGGGTATCAGTCACTCTCCATTTTTTGTGAACAAACACCAAAAGATGTTCGAGGGTAATACCGGCAATAATAGCGGCAAAGGGGAAGAGAATAATCTGGTAGCGCACAATAGCCCCCACGGTATTTACCGTCGTACCAACATAGTAAAGAAGAATAAAGATAGCGAGATAAAACGCTGTGCGTAAACTGGTTGATTCAGCAAAACTTTTCTTGAGAAAAAAGAACGGAGTAGCAAGTAAAGCCAAGGCTACCCATGGAGTGACACCGAAGAAAAGAGGATAGAAATTGGTCAGAAAAGCACCAAGGAAATCGCTTTTTCCAGCAATTGTTTTTGGGGAAGCGAGCAATTCTGAGAAATCATAGAGACCCATGTTGCTCCAAGTGTTCAAGAGAGTGAGTAAGAGAGAGCCAAGAAAAACGAGAGCAATCGAAGTGGTGATGACTTGTTTCGTTCGTCCCTCAAGCAGTGAGAGAAGAGCAGAGGTGATACGGGATTTGTTCCACCATTGATCAACCAAGATAAAAGTAATCAGTACCAGAAAAAGAGGAGCAACTTTCTCAAAGGCTTGACTCAAAACTGTCCCATCCAGGATTTTTTCTGGTTTGACC
>CAYYET010000101.1:0-1737 GCA_964471075.1 uncultured Bdellovibrionales bacterium | reverse complement strand
TACGGTCTCTCCGCTGGCCGGGTACAATCTCCCGCTCTCCATATTTTGGTGGTGCGTGAAAAAGAAATTCGTGCCTTCATTCCTGATCTGTATTTTCTTTTTACCGGACAATTTCTCTCGGCAGCCAAGAAGCCTCTTACACTGACCTATACCAGTACACCATCACCAAAGAGCGAAACAGAGACTACCCGAAAGAACGCTGACGATATTGTACGCCTCGGAAAGAAAAGTACCTGGAAGATTCTGGAGGTCAAAGAAACTCCTGCCCAGAAAAATCCGTATCCGCCCTTTACGACCTCTACATTACAACAAGCAGCGAGTTCTCGGCTCGGTCTTTCACCAAGCATGACGATGCGTCTGGCTCAAAAGCTCTATGAAGCTGGTCATATTTCGTACATGCGAACCGATAGCGTCAACTTAAACGAAGACGTCATTAAGAAAATCGGTGCTCTTGTAACCAAAGAATACGGCGCTGAATACACGGAAGAGCGTCGTTATAAGACCAAGAGTAAAAACGCGCAGGAAGCCCATGAAGCTATCCGTCCCACCCATCCAGAAATGAAAAGCGCTGGAACAAGTGATGGGGAACGAAAACTCTACGCTCTCATTCGTACTCGCACGATTGCTTCTCAGATGGCCGCAGCGAAAATCTTGCGCACCAAAGTCATTGCTGAAGCCAGTGAAAAAGTGGTACCAAATTTTTCTGCCACTGGTTCGGTTGTTCTTTTTCCAGGCTGGTATGCCTGTGATGGAGCTGCCCGTGGTGAAGATAGCGAATTTCCAAAAGTAGCTGTTGGTGAAACGCTTTCACTCGAAGCGCTGACCTCTGAAGAAAAATGGACCACGCCACCAAACCGATATTCTGAAGCTGGCCTCGTCAAAGAACTGGAAAAGCGTGGGATTGGCCGACCAAGTACCTATGCATCGATTATCAAAACTATTATTGATCGTGGCTATGTAGTAAAAGATGGCAAAGCGCTCATGCCCACAGAAACAGGAGAGGTGGTGGATGATTTCTTGGCTAAGTATTTTTCAGAAATTGTTTCCGATGTTTTCACGGCAGAAATGGAAGACAAGCTTGATGATATTGCCGAAGGAACACGCGAGTACGAAAAAACTCTGAAAGAATTTTATACGCCATTTACCAAAGAAGTAAAAAGCAAGGATAAACTGGAAAAAATGACTAACCTCGGAGATGCCCCTAAAGATATCGTGTGTCCAAAATGTGGCAGCTCCATGATTGTAAAACTCTCACGAACCGGTAAATTCCTTTCTTGTTCTCGTTTTCCTGATTGCGATGGCGCTCGTACTATCGACGGCAAAGAGCTTGAGGGGCCAAAAGAAACTGGAGAGGCTTGCCCTGAATGTAAAGATGGAAAGCTCATTGAACGCGATGGCCGCTTTGGACGTTTCATTGCCTGCTCCAACTATCCAAAGTGTAAATACATCAAGAAAGATGAATCATCCATGCCAACTACTGGCGTAAAATGTAACGTCTGTCATGCTGGCGAGATGGTGGAACGACGTGGTCGCTACGGTATTTTCTATAGTTGCAGCAACTATCCCAAGTGTAAACATGCTATCAAGGCTAAGCCTACTGGTAACATCTGTCACTATATTCGTGAGGACAAAGATGGGAAAGAATGTGGAGCGCTCATGATGGAAGGAACCAAAACTATCCCAGAACGCTGCAGTGACAAGACGTGTCCTCATCACAATCCTCACAAACTTGAGAAA
>CAYYET010000100.1:0-2164 GCA_964471075.1 uncultured Bdellovibrionales bacterium | reverse complement strand
TAGAGCTATCCCGTCCTAAGGGAGAGATCTGGGTTCGATTCCTGGTGGGGGCACTTACTTTCTCTTTCTATGTCATCACTACGTATCACCAAAGTTAATGAACTGTTCCGTCAACTCTTGGGAGAGATTATGGAACGCGAACTTTCTTTGAAGACCGGTGTCTTTATTACTATTGCCAAAATTGACACCTCCAAAGATCTCCGATATACTCGCATGTTTGTCAGTGTTTTTCCGGAAAGTGAAACTCATTATGTTTCAGAAACACTCAAAAAAGAACTCTCCGGTATTCAAAGAATTCTTCACTCAAAACTCTACATGCGTCCTTTGCCAAAACTTTCCTTTACTATCGACACCACTGAACAAGAAGCTGACAAGGTTGAAAAGATTCTAAAAGACCTTGAATAAAGCATCGTTCGTATTTATCCACCAGTTATGCAAGTCTTCCAGAAAGAATTCCGCACGCTTCACTACGTCATTGCTCGATCAAAGAGAGTATTGCTTTTTGCTCATAGTCGTCCTGATCCTGATACGGTTGGTGCTAATCTGGCACTAGAAGAGTATATCACTTCTTTGGGCAAACAGGTGGATATCGCATGTTTCAATCCCTTTCCCGATACTTTAAAAGGACTGGCAGAAAAAACATTTTTTCATCCGGATCAGCTCGATCTCAAAAGTTATGATGTTGTCATTGGCAGCGACAGCGTTGATCGTGGTCTCGATACGCTCATGTCTCAGTTCAGCGAACATCAGGTGACCGTACTCATTGACCATCACCCTGACATCACGCTTTCTGGAGATGTAGTTATGATCGATCCAGAATATTCTTCAACTTCAGAACTTATTTATCTTTTCCTTCATTCTATTGAAGCGCCTATTTCTAAATCCATGGCGACCATGCTTCTCATGGGTATTTTATTTGATACGGGAGGCTTTCAACACGGAGGAACTTCACCTCAAGTCATGGAGATTGCCTCAGAGCTTATGAAGCGCGGTGCTCCTCTTTCCAAAATTTCTCAAACGATTTTTGCTAACAAAAATATTTCGGCTATGAAGCTGTGGGGGAGAGCTTTTGAAAAAGCCAAGTTCAATCCAAAAAATGGCATGCTAGTAACCGCCATCACACAAAAAGATGTTTCCGATTGTGAGGCATCGGTGGAAGATATTTATCAGGTCACTTCTATCTTAAGTACTGTACCTGATGCCAAATTTTCTCTCGTTCTTTCTGAGCGAGAAGGGAACATTGTACGAGCCAGCCTGCGTTCCATGGAACAACACGGCATAGATGTCTCCGCTATTGCTCATGAGTTTGGCGGGGGAGGACATAAACTCGCCAGCGGCTTTGAAATTCCGGGAAAAATTATTGAAACTCAAGATGGTTTTAGTGTCGCCTAACACTATGAACAAACAAACAACTCTCGATGCCTTAAATACGCTGATGGCAACTTCGTGTACCTGTACACTCAAAGATGAGGCAACGCAAGCAGTGCCCGGTGATGGTAGCGCCTCGGCAGAAATTATGTTTATCGGTGAAGCACCAGGAAAGAACGAGGATCTTCAGGGTGTGCCCTTTGTAGGAGCTGCGGGAAAATTCCTTTCTGAAATGCTCGCTACTATTAATCTGAAGCGTGAAGATATTTATATTACGAACGTAGTAAAATATCGTCCGCCGAATAATCGCGACCCCTTACCGGAAGAAATTGACGCTTGCATGCCGTGGCTTCATGAGCAGATCAAAATTATACAGCCAAAAATTATTGTGACACTGGGTCGTCACGCTCTGGAACATTTCATTCCTGGCAAAATGATTTCTCAAGTGCATGGCCAAGCATTTCGCCGGACATTTCCCGACATCGGTCCACAGGTATTCTTTTCTTTGTATCATCCGGCTGCGGCACTCTATAACGGCTCGATGCGCGAAACTTTAATAAAAGATTTCAAAAAGATTCCCAAAGTGATAGAAAAAATTAAAACAGGGAAATAGAAAACTCAGCCATGAAGCTGAGCTTTTTCTTGTGCCGCGGGTGGGACTCGAACCCACACGACCTTGCGATCCGAGGATTTTAAGTCCTCTGCGTATACCATTCCGCCACCGCGGCATTCTTTCATTTGTGAGGTCGCGTCCGGAGTTGAACCGGAGTAAAGGGTTTTGCAGACCCGTGCCTAA
>CAYYET010000099.1:0-2186 GCA_964471075.1 uncultured Bdellovibrionales bacterium | reverse complement strand
GCCGTGTGTAGAAGCGAAGATTGTGTTCCGATGCCAAGCGAAAGGCTAAGCTTTCTCCCGCCCGAAACAAATGTCGTAAATGAGCCCGCGTATAACGAGTACACAGCGTACAGTCACAACTCGGATCAACAGGGGTAAAATCTCGAGCAAAAGGCTCATTGTGAATATTCATCGTTTCATAAAAATCTCCTCGCTTGAAATCACTTCCTTCTTTCCAAAGAAATAATCTTCCATGACGGCCTTCGCGAGTAGGGATGACACAGTCAAACATATCCCACCCTCCCTCATGACAACGAACAATGTCCTCTGGGGTACCAACACCCAGCGCAAAACGAATACTGTCTTCCGGAATATACGAGGCCATTTCAGTAACCAGCTCTTCCAAAAACTTTCCTTCCATATCCACGTGACGTCCCCCTAATCCATAGCCATCAAAACCAATAGCCGCCAATCCTTCAGCACAACGTTTGCGCTCTGAAAGAATCATTCCGCCTTGGACCACCCCAAAAAGAAGTGGTCGCGTCGTATCATCAAGTCCCCGAACAGCCACTTGTCTGTCATATTCTTCTCGACAACGCTTGGCCCAACGAAGGGTACGATCAACGGCAGCAATGATTTCTTTTTCCGGAGCATCATTAGGACGTGGATCATCAAGTACCACCATCATATCAACGCCCAAATCAAATTGGATTTGAATCGCTCGCTCTGGAGTCAGTAAGTGCTTAGAACCATCAAGCACGGATCGGAATTCCGCTCCTTCTTCGGTAATCCGACCCATGTCAGGATGTTTGTGAATAAGTGAGTAGACTTGATAACCGCCTGAATCAGACAAGACAGGATGTGGCCAGTCCATAAACCTGTGAATACCACCCGCTTCTTTCACCAGATCTTCTCCTGGTTGCAGTGAGAGGTGATAAGTATTTACCACCAAGGCTTCAATTCCCGCTTGTTCCAAGTCAGTCCTCGTTAACCCTCGCACGGAAGCACGGGTCGCATCCGGCATAAAAAAAGGAGTGCGGAGACTCCCTTTTCTGGTAGTAAGGCGGCCTACTCTCTTGCGGCCTTTAGTTGTACGTTCTTCCCAAAGAGACATAGATAACCCTTCAAAACTTTGCTCTAGAGAGTATTACTGGTTTTCTTGTCTTTTTCAAGTTTTATATCCTGATCGGTAAAGGTATCTTTTCCGGTAAAGGTGTTCTTGCTGATGAGCAGAACTTCCTGACCAGGACCTGTCGCATTCGGTGTCACGCTAATCTGAAAGATAAGCTCTCGTCGTTTTCCTGCTTCCAAAGATCCCACATCCCAAACCAGCTCATTAGAACGCTCGTTAAAGGTCATGGATTCATTATCTGGACTCCGTTTTCCGGTATAGCGCACGGTAGTTGGAAGCATGATACTGATTCGAGCATTCTCAACCGTGTTGAAAAAACTGGTAAGAGCATAATGAAACGTATACGTGGTTTCCTGACCAGTCGCTGGCGGCAGAGGTCCCGTATTAGGAAAAGTGGCATCTTCATAGAAACCTTTGAGATCGAGGACTAGAGGCGCATTAATCTTTACCAAGATAGGACTGCTGGCCACTACTTTCGTATTGCCATTTAAGACTGGAATATCAGGGCTATCAATTTTTGCTATAGAACGGATAGCTAACTCTCGCCCTTCTGGAAAACGCTCTTTCAGATCAGTATAAAGACTCACTGTAAAAACTACCTCTCCTGTTTTCCCTGGATCCACCCGAGCCAATTCTCTTAGGTCCGAGGCTTTCCAGGTAATAGATTTCGATACCGGATTATAGGCTCCTGGAGCACTTCGAGAAAACTGCAGTGTATCGTAGTTAATATACGGCGAATCCATTTCTACCGTTAAAATAGCGTCACGAATACCAACGTCACCATTGTTTTTGTACTGCACTGAATAGGTCAGGGTATCCCCAGAGTTTACCGACAGCACCCCCTTATTTCCGTTGATAGTTTGAACAATAAGAAACGGTGAAGCCACTACCTTCGTCCGACGCTCATGATCACGAAACGCTACAAAAACACCGTCGTCTCGAGTCATGCCAATGCCGCCATAAATCAGCTTCTGCTCTTCACTCTCTCCAGTGAGTACGCCTCGTATAACAATCATTCGTTCTTCACCGGGCTTTAAATTTTCCACGGACCATACAGCGGTGTTGTCTTCAAGAG
>CAYYET010000098.1:0-2220 GCA_964471075.1 uncultured Bdellovibrionales bacterium | reverse complement strand
CGCTGTTCCTGAACTCTCAGCCCTGAGGCGGTAATACCGTCAGACTTTCCACACTCATCAGCAGCTGCGGTATAAGCCGAAGCGTTGATGATAAACGGGTCAGTCGGGAGGTTTTCCCACATACGAGCCTGCTTTTCTTTCCAACGAGCCAGGGTCTTTTCTTCCTGGGTCATTTCCTTAAGGGGAGTCGCTACTTGCTTGTCCTTGTCCTCAAGAGTAAAGGTCCAGTTCAAAAGAAAGGGGTCGTTTTGGTAATCATAGGAAGTCAAAGGGATTTCCTTATGAGTTTCGGCAGCCTGTACGGGGGTAATCTGTGAAAGAGCAACTATCAGGATAACGATCGCGAAAAGGAGACCTTTTCGTGCACCCATAGTGTGTTCTTAGGATAAGCCGTGGTCCTCGGAAGGACGACGGGCTAGCTTTTGAGCTAACTGAACATATTAGCACATTTTTGTATTTTAGTCAATACTAAAAGATACATCTATGGCTTATATAAAGCAAAAAATACCATATTTGTGGTACTTTTTGGCTCTATTAAGGGATTTTTAAGTTCGAGGATCGGAGCGTTTCCATTCCTGCAGTTTCCCGGCCTGACACTCGATTTTTGAGGCTTTCCGTAAGCCTTTTTTCTGATCAGGAGAGAGGAGAGAATAATGAGGTGATTCATCTAAAGCAAGAGCGATATCCCAGAGGTGTGTCTCCGAGGTAATCCAATCAGCACCAAAACGTTTAAGCGAAAAAGGACGAGAATAACTCTCGAGCGTCTTGGCACCGGTCTTCACATAGATGTATTCATGAAAATAGGAGAGAGCAAGCTCCCGGAGAGTTCGGTAGATTGGCTCCCGGTAACGAAGAACAGGGTGATTACTTTTACTCATGGCTCCCCAATAACCATTTTTCTTAAAAAGGACGACCACATGATCAAAATCCGGCTTGCTGGCTTTGAGGTCCATAAGGAGAGGCTTTTCACCGTGAAGTATGAGAGCCGTGGCGGCAATGAACGCTCCCTCAATACAGTGGGCACGGCCTTTACGGAGTGCCATGCGTGGAGAGGAACACGAATCACTGTATCGGGAAAGATTGGCCGGCAAAGCATCCAGAAAATCTTGAATCTTTTCTGGGGTGTTCAGTTTTTTTAAGAGTTTCAGTTCTTCTGAAGAAAGCCCAAACATAGAGCATTACGCTACGACTTCAGGCAAAGCATGTTTTCCTTCCTTGATCAAAGAAAGCGAAAGAAAAAAGATAGAAACAATGATGGCGGTGCACATGAGACAGAGCAAACAATAGGCATGGATAAAGGCTATTTCTCGATAAATAATGAAACCATTGAAGCACATACCGAGAAACGAGAGCGTCGCAAGAATCTTCGCCTGGACATACGACTGCTGCTTATAGCCATACCACGCTAGCCCCAGGAGAATTGGATACACCACCAGCGCTATCCATGGAAATGGAATACTAAACACATTAGCCAAAGGACGGCGTAGCACCTCACTACAAGAATTTACTTTCGAAAAATCACAAATCGATGTCAGTCCCAATGGATCGACGTAGCGGAAGTAATAGGCCTTGTAACTGAGATAGACAGCGTTGATCAAGGCAATCAGTGCCAGTACCATGATAATCCGATATTTTTTCATAAGAAAAAGGTTAGAGGTTTCTTTTTTTAGAATACCATACTCTTTATGAAAAAGACGGTTTGCAGTACAATTTTAAGTAGAATGACGCTTTAAAGTTTAATAAAATAGTATGAACGTTTTACTATGGGTTCTCCAGGGAGTATTTGCGGCGTGGACCATTACCGGAGCGCTATACATGATGAATCATCATGAAGAATTGGCCAGTATGTGGGCACTCACAACCTTGCCATCGTTTGTCTGGACATTACTTGGAATTCTTGAGATTCTCTTTGCGCTTGGCTTGGTAGTACCAGGCATTTTGAAAAAATTCCCACAAATGACCGTTTTTTCTGCTTGGGGCCTGACTGTTATTTTTCTTCTCGGCATAGCTCTCTATAGTGCCTATGCCGGCTCTGGCATCCTCTGGGCTGTAATACCCGCATCAGTAACAGCTTTTATCGCCTATAAGCGACAATCCATTCCTGTAGCGTAACTTTGGAAAGTTATCATAATAAAAGACCTCTTAAGAGGTCTTTTATGTTTTTGGAGCTGGATGATAGGCGCCGTTAGGACTAGTTTGGTATAAAAACAGAAAACCCAC
>CAYYET010000097.1:0-2364 GCA_964471075.1 uncultured Bdellovibrionales bacterium | reverse complement strand
TACATCCTCCTGAGAAAGCTTATTCGATACAACAAAAACTTTTTTACCCTTTTCTCGTAACTTCTCTGCAAGGAACGAAGTGGTCGTGGTCGCTACGGTAACGTACGGATCATTCAGAATCTCCCCTCCCAGGCCATTTTTATAGAGCTCTTTCTCAAAAGTATTCATTTTGGTGTAATAATCCATGTGCTTCAAAAATGCTGGATCGTATACCAAATCATCCGTTTCAAAAATGATTTCTTTATTCAAATCCTTCAGTTTTGTTATGAACTGCTGTACTTTTTCCGTAAAGAGTACCCGATGAAAAATAAACACTGAAAACTTATCAGCATACGAAAGAAGAAAAGGGTTATCTTGAATCGTTACTGAAGTACGAAACCCTTGCACAGTAAGCTCTTCGGCCACATTGACGGTACGATAGCGAGCGCTATCCCCTACTCCATTGGAAATAAAAAGAATATCCCCTGGTTCTACCTTCCGAAATAAATTTTTAAAAGCCTGAAAGACTCTTTTCCCACCACGAAGTAATCCCTCACGTTTCAGAACACTCCAAGCTTTTCCTACTTTGATAAGAAAGAGTTTCATACTTTTTTTGAAACCATAAGATCAGTGTATATTTTTTCAGCCTGCAGAGCGCTCTTTTCCCAACTAAATTGCTCAGCTCGTTCTCGATTTATTGTACCATTACGAAGCCGCTTTTCCCCATCTCGCACGAGATTTTCTATAGCCTCCGCCAGGGAAGCTCCGCTTACCTCCTGAGCATAAGATCCGCCTTCACCAAGATAGGAACGATTGTTTTCTGTATCGAAACACGCTACCGGTAATCCCGCTCCCATATACTGAAGCGTTTTACCACTTGCCTCTCTGGTCGACTCATCTTTCGGATCCACACCAATATCACTGAGGCGCAGCACTTTTGGAAGATCGAAATAGGGAAGCGGGCTGATAAGAGTCACTCTCTCATCTAAAATCGGTTTCTTGAGATCAGAAGCTATCTGATCCAAGGGAAATCCAGCCACCACAAAATGCACCTCCGGACAGGTACGCGCTACTTGTTCCATAGCTTCCAAAAAAAACTGGATGCCCTTATTTCTAATGAACGCTCCTGTGTACGTCACTACCACTGAATTTGGTGGAATATGATATTGTTCACGGAGAACATTTTTTTCTGCTACTCCTTCAAACATTGAAAGGCGCGTACCATCCAGAAGCACCTCTACTTTCCCATGGTGTCGTACCGCTCTAATATCCTCGGCATTATTCCAAGAACTAGTCACTGCAGCATCGCCAATATTATTTATTAAACGCTCCAGAAAAGAAAAGATATTTTTCAAAAGACTACCTCGCAGATAACTATGTGAGACCATCTCTTTGGTCAGACTCCCATGAAAATCAGCCACTACCTTGATATTTCGCCAAAAAAGGAGTTTCTGAACAATAAAAGCGATGAGGGCTCCTTCATGGAGATGGCCATGGATAATATCTGGCCGTTTTGTTCTGGCCAAGAAAAAGACTTTTTTGATAAGAAGAAGATCGAGAATAATTTTCTGCCAGTCTGGTCCCGCTTCCAGTTTTTTATACCAAAAAAGGAGTCTGCGAATACGTCTAACATCGATGTGGCTTCCGAGACTTTCCGGTAGATCCTGGCCTATATGGTATGTGGCAATAGTCACCTCATGACCCAGTTTTTCCAAAGCTAACGCTTCTTCGAGAATGCGAATATGCGTTCCTCGATCAGAAAAAAAAGGTGTCGGAGCAACAACAAGAATCTTAAGTGGGGTCATACAGACAAATCTTCGGCAGTGATAGAAAGCGTCCCTCCTGAGCTTACCGAACCGGCAATAATTTGATTGATTACAGCATCCTCAATCGTGTCTTCTATGTAGCGATTAATAGAACGGGCTCCAAATTCTGGTTCATAGCCCTTCTCTACTATTTTTTGAATGACATCAGAAGCAAAGGTAATACTAATATTTTTTTCTTTTTTCAGACGCTCAGCAAAGCTCTGGAGCTTCAACGTTGTTACTTGAAGTAATTCTTCCTGCTTCAATGGTTCGAAGAAAATAATGCCATCAAAGCGATTGAGAAATTCCATACGATAGATACCCTGCTCCACCACAAAATCCAATACCTGCTTACGCACCTCGGCAAAAGGAGTATTGTTTTCAATACCTGCCTTGATAAGAGGTGCTCCCGCATTGGAAGTGGCGATGATAATCGTATTACGGAAACTCACTTTGTCACCCGCGCTGCTGGTCACAAAGCCTTCATCAAGAATTTGCAAAAAAAGATCCAAAGCCTTTGGATACACTTTTTCCAGTTCATCCAAAAGAAGAATAGAAAAAGGTTTTTCCTTGACCATGT
>CAYYET010000096.1:0-2454 GCA_964471075.1 uncultured Bdellovibrionales bacterium | reverse complement strand
AGGGATAGAAAGGTAAAATGCTTCTAATAAAGGAAAAACATGGTACAATAAAACAAAATAAACCTATGATTGTTTCTCCTTTTTTCTTTCGTTCTTTTTCATTCCTTCCTCTTTTTTTGGGAGTGATGTTCTGGGCAGGGCTCAGTCCAGTCCAGGCTGAAACCCCTCTTTCTGAAGAAGCTTTAGCAAATTTGGTAAAACCATCAGTGGTGCGGATTGCGGAACACGTGACGGGTACCGCTAAAATTCCTGCCGTCAAAGTCGATATTCGACAGCATTTGGTAGCCGCTATACCGGATCGTTTTACCGAAGTGCCGGTTGATGAGTATCTCTCGGGTAGTGGCTTTATTATTCATCCAGACGGCTATATTGCCACCAATGCCCACGTGGTATCTCTTGAAACGATCAAAACAACGCTCGCGGGGGAAAGTGCCCTTTCGGCTATTTTTGAAAATGCCTTACTCTTGAATGATCAAGAGATGCAAGAGTTTCTCCAGGGAGAATCAAGTGAGCAGTTCACCAAGGATATTGTGCACTATATTATTGATCACAGTACTTTTGATTTGAAAAATCAGGTAGCGGTTTTACGACCAGGGAGTGTAGAGCCGAGCATGGAGAAATTGATTACCTCAGGATTTCCAGCGGAGGTAATAGCAGTCAATGAACAATTTCTGGATGATGAGCGTGATGTGGCTCTTCTGAAAATAGAAGAACAAAACCTTCCCGCTTTGTCGCTCGGTGATGCTGAAACGCTTTCCGTAGGGAAGAAAGTTTTTATTTTTGGTTTTCCAGCAACCGCTGAAATTAACGGCAAGAGTCCTTCAGAAGCGACCTTTACTCGTGGCGTCGTCAGTGCGATTAGACAATCTCTTGATGGGAAGCTCAAGATTTTTCAGACCGATGCTAAGGTATCTCAGGGTTCTAGTGGTGGACCGCTTTTTGATGATACGGGAGAAGTACTGGGAGTTATTACCTTTCAAACGGACGAACTTTCTCGTTCGGCTGGTGATAACTTTGCTTTTGCCCTGCCGATCACTTTGGTCAAAGAAGAGGCTTTGAATGCCCGCATTATGCCGGAAGAAGGAACCTATTCTCAGGCTTTTAAAGCAGGGTTTGCTGCCTTTACCGAAAAGCATTGTGATAAGGCTCTTAGTTCTTTTGCGGAAGCGAAGAAAACAAATCCGCTTTTTCTCTCTGATGTTTATATGGGAGAATACGAACAAAAGTGTCGGCAGTGGCAGTCAGAAGGACAGTCTCGAGATACCTATTGGGATGAATTTCGTGATGGTGTGAGTACGCTCAGTAATCCGATGCTGTATGTTGTCGGCGGAGGCCTCCTCTCGTTTGGAGTGCTCGGAGCTATGATGTTTTGGCTGCTGCGACAGCTTCGTCGTGAAGAAAAGGAGATTGATCTTTTGGAAGATCGCATTCGGGTAGATGAAGAGAAGCTCCGGCATCATGAGATGGTAGCAGCGAAGAAGAAATTTCCTGAAGCTGAAGCACCTCTTGCTCCAAAAAAACGTATTTAAAAGAAATATTTACCATGATTGGCTTACGGGAGATTGTCATAAGTCGTGAGTTTCGACTGCCTCTATTCCTTCTGGCTTTTGTACTGGCTGGGCTGACTTTTCATTCAGACTGGTTTTTTTGGCTCGTGATGGTGATAGGGATTTTTGAACTTTCTAAAGAATCATTTGAGCGTCTTCGTTTGGGGAAATGGAATCTTGATTACTTAGCTCTTATCACACTCATTGCTGCCTTTTTTCTTGAAGAGTGGCTTTCAGGATCGGTTATTGCTTTTATGGTGGCAGTGAGTGCAGCGCTGGAAAGTTATGGAACGAGAAGAGCGGAGAAGACTCTTCGTGGTTTATTTGAAGCCCTTCCTAAGACGGTGCTTCTCCAGCATGGAGATCAGGAAACGGAAGTACCTCTTCAGGGGGTGACTTCTGGAGATATGCTTCTTATTCGTCCGAATGAAATGTTGGCATTTGATGGTTATTTGTCTTCACCAAAAGCGTTACTGAACGAAGCGAACTTGACGGGAGAGATGGAGCCAGAGCTTTATCAAGAAGGGGAGCTTCTTTCGAGCGGAAGTATCAATGTGGGTGAAAATTTTATCCTCACGGTTCGGGGTGATTTTGAACACTCTGGATATCGAAAGATTCTTCGTTTAGTAGAAGAAGGGAAAAAACATCCATCACCTCTCTCTCGTCTCGCAGAACGATATAATCTGTGGTTCTCTCTGTTTGCACTTTTTCTTTCTTTCGGCGCCTATTTTCTGTTTCATGATTGGACACGATTCTTGGCTGTTCTGGTCATTGCTACTCCGTGTCCGCTCTTGATTGCTGCTCCTATGAGTTTTATTGGAGGACTCAACAAGGCGGCTCGGAAAAATATTATTGTCAAAAGTCCTTATGCGTTAGAACTTTTGGCTAAGACAAAGGTTTTTTTCTT
>CAYYET010000095.1:0-2539 GCA_964471075.1 uncultured Bdellovibrionales bacterium | reverse complement strand
CGTTTATTGTTTCCGGCTGTACAATAGAAGCGTTTAAAAAGAAGGGGAACCTTCTTTTTCGCTTCTTTTACTGAATATGGAAATTTCTATTGCAGCAGAAAAATTGTTTAGTATCCTTGGCTTTCCGGTCACTAATGCCTTTTTGATTGGGGTTTTGGTGAGTGTTTTCCTTATGGTCTTGATCACCCGAGTGACCAAGCGGCCTACACTAGTACCGCGGGGAGTGCAGAATGTAGTAGAAGTTATCTTTGAAGCCCTCCTTGATTTGGTAGAGAGTGTGACGCAGGATAAAAAGCAGGCCAGACAATTTTTCCCCATTATTGCGACCATCTTCCTCTTTGTACTCATTGCTAACTGGGCAGGACTGCTCCCTGGACTAGGCACCATTGGTTTGGCTCATGAACATGAAGGTCATGCGACTATTATCCCGTTTCTTCGCAGTACCTCAGCAGATCTCAACTTTACGCTCGCGCTTTCACTGATGGCGGTACTGACAGTGCAGTTTACGGGTATTGCGGCCTTGGGCATTGTAAAGTATGGGAAGAAGTTTTTTATTAGTCCGTTTCACAAGCCCTACGGTATTGGAACGGCAGTAGGTATTTTGGAACTGGTCTCTGAATTAGGAAAGATTATTTCCTTCACCTTCCGTTTATTTGGGAATGTCTTTGCCGGAGAAGTGCTCCTGACTGTCATGCTTCACCTTGTGCCATATTTCTTGCCACTTCCGTTTATGTTTCTCGAAGTTTTCGTGGGATTCATTCAGGCGGTGGTGTTTGCTATGCTGACCCTGGTGTTTTTGAAGATGGCGACACTGGAACCGGAACACTAGTTTTTTCTGTTGGACAGATAAGGAAAATGGCTCTATAATAGATAAATTGTTAAATATAAGTATTAAGTAAATTTGTATGGATATCGAAGCAGCAAAACTTCTCGGAGCCGCCCTCGCCATGGGTCTCGGAGCTATTGGCCCGGGCATCGGTTTGGGTATTTTGGCCTCTAAGGCTTTGGAAGCTATTGGCCGTAACCCAGAAGCTCAGTCGAAGGTGCAGACCACGATGATTTTGGCAATCGCTGTAACGGAAGCCGTAGCGATTTATGCTCTTGTCATCGCTTTGATGATCTTGTTTGCTTAAAGTTTTGTCATGGAAGTCTTAGCAAAACTCGGTGTTGATGGAAAGCTTTTGCTCGCGCAGGCTATTAACTTCGCAGTGCTCTTTTGGGTGCTGCGTCGTTTTGCGTACCAGCCGATGCTTGATTTTCTTGAGAAACGTAGCGCTAAAATTGAAAAGGGTCTGGCTGATGCAGAAGCCGCCAGAAAAAAACTGGAAGATGTAGCAGCTAAAGAAAAGAATGTATTAACCGAAGCGCGCAATGAAGCTCGAGCCATTATTGCTGCGGCTGAAGAATCTGCCAAGAAGCGTGATGCTGAACGTATGACTGAAACTGAAGCTCGTGTGAAGCGTTTCCTCGAAGAAGCCGAAACGAAGATTGCCGAAGAAAAGGACAAGGCTCTGCAAGGCGCGAAGGCTGAGATAGCAACTCTGGTTACTCTAAGTGTAGAAAAGATTCTCAAGGAAAAGATTGATAGTAAAAAGGATCACGAGTTGATCGAGAAAGCCTAAATATGCGTCCGACTGTCTCACAATATGCCCGAGCACTTGAAGAACTGCAGGCTGAGATGAAGCCCCATGCTCTCGTAGAAAGCTTGAAGGGTTGGCTCAGGCGCCGAGGTGAGGAAAAGAAATTTCCGCTCATCCTCAAGGCCCTGGAACGTCGGTTACTAGCAGAGGAGAAGAAGCTTATGGTAACAGCCGTGACCGCTCATGAGCTCGATCACTCTACTGAGGCCACTATCATGAAAAAAGCCAAAGAACTTTTTCCTCATCAGATGATTGAACTCGAGTCTCGAATAGAAAAAGAGGTAGTGGGGGGAGTGAAGCTCCAGACTGAAGAAGCTCTCTATGACGCAACGGTCCGTACCTCCCTCAAGCTTTTGAAAAATTCTCTCCTAAAAGGTTAAGTCGAAAATGTTATGAGCAATCCTCTCATCGAAGAACTGAAGAAAAATCTTGCTGAATTCCATCATGAACCAAAGGTGGAAAAGGTTGGTACGGTGCTCGAAATCGGTGATGGAGTGGCTCGTGTCGCTGGCCTGTCCGAAGTGATGGCTTCGGAAATGATTGAATTTGAAAACGGAGTGCTCGGGGTAGCATTGAACCTCGAAGAAGGGGAAGTGGGTGTGATGCTTTTGGGAGAGACAGGAGACTTGCGAGAAGGCATGATTGCCAAGAGTACCGGAAAAATTTTGTCTATTCCAGTGGGTGAAGGGGTGGTCGGTCGTGTCTTGTCACCGCTTGGTATGGCTATTGATGGCAAAGGTGACATTGCTTCGGAAAAATTTTATCCAGTGGAAAAAATTGCACCTGGAGTAATTACACGTCAATCAGTGAACCAGCCGCTTCAAACCGGTATCAAAGCCATTGATGCTCTGATTCCCATTGGTCGTGGTCAGCGTGAATTGATCATTGGTGATCGTCAG
>CAYYET010000094.1:0-2574 GCA_964471075.1 uncultured Bdellovibrionales bacterium | reverse complement strand
AACAAAAGATTCTCCGGATCCGTTTTGGATTGGAGGATGGCGTAACCCACACTCTAGAAGAAGTAGGCCAGGAGTTCGGGGTCACTCGTGAACGTATCCGTCAGATAGAGGCCAAAGCCTTGGAAAAAATCCGGGAACATGAACATCTGAAAAAACTGAAGGACTACTAAATCATTTTGACTCGGTACGGTTTTCTGTAGTATTCTAACCTCTCCTTTCAAGGAGAGGTTTTCTTTACCAACTTACCCTACGGAGGGATGTATGGCACTAGAGCGAATGATGAATACTTTCTGGCAAGCCTTTCCTCCTGAAGATCGGGAACGCGGGGAAATCATGGTCATGAACATGTGTGACCTCATGGAGATGGAACCGCTGTGCCTGAAAATGACACAAGTGTTTGAGCGGAAAGATGGAGACTATCGACGCCTCATCACCTGCTATCAAGGTCCCAAGGGCATGGCTACCGTGCACGTCCTCCTGAAAGAGGACGTTCCGCGTCTTCTTTCTCTGGTAGTGGCCTTGAACAGAGCCGACACCCTGAAAGACCTGGGCGAACTGTGGGAATCCTTCCTCAAAGGATCTCTTTTCTTGGCTACGCCACCGCAAGTATCGGAGGACTTGACCTCATATGCTTTCGCCACTGGCTTCCGGGATCTCATTGCCGCAGACATTGATCCGGAATTGGTATGGCTGGGCATCGCTCTGCCACCAGGAACTGAACCTGCATGCGGTATCGCTCACCAGTAAAGACACGCCAAGCCTGAGGGTAACTTCCCACAGGCTTTTTATTTATAGGGTATACTAAAGAATAATCAAAAACCTATGCCACACATTCATACCAATCCAGGAGAAATCGATTTTACTGCTGATACCTTTGTTGTCTATATACCAGAAAAGCGAGTCCTGATTCGTTATCATGACAAGCATGACATGTGGCTCGTGCCGGGCGGTCATGTGGAGCTTGATGAAACACCGGTAGAAGCGGCCGAACGAGAAGTCAAAGAAGAGACAGGATTGGACGTGACCCTCTGGGAAGGGAATAAACTGTTTACCTACCAAAACGAACGCTATACCGAGCTTACGCCGCCCGTGGCTATGAGTGTCCATGACATCATGCCAGGGCATCGTCATACCAGTTTGGTGTATTTTGCTACTTCTGGCACTATGGAAGTAGTGGAGCCTGATGGAGCGGAAAAAAGCCGTGGTTGCCTGTGGTTGACCAAGGACGAACTCATCGCCCATCCGGATATTCATGAAACTATCAAATGGTATGGAGCGAAAGCTCTCGAAACCCTTGCTCCTTAACATCTTTGAAGGAGTTCATCATGATCTGGTACTTAGAGCATGTCTCGAGTGCCAGTAAAAAGGCACTTCATCATTGTGATACCGCTACGGTCTTGGGAAAGAATAGAGAATTCCCATGTCCGCTAGTCATTCCTCGAGAGGTCCAAAAGAATCTCAGAGTAGTCCGAGTCAAGTACTTTTCTTTTGATGGGGAAATTCATGAAGGACAGATTGTAGTTCACAAAGCGATCAAGAATCAGGTGAAGAACATTTTTCTTGATCTCTTACGATGCCAATTTCCCATCAAGAGTATTGTTCCGGTAGTAGCGTTCAGATGGAGTGATGCTCTTTCTATGAAGGCTAACAACACGAGCGCCTTTAACTACCGTTATATTGCTCGAAGGAAGAAGCTTTCGAGGCATGCCTTCGGACTAGCTATTGATCTCAACCCCTTCCTGAATCCATGTATCGAAAACGGTCGAGCCACTCCGAAGGGAGCCTCGTACAATCCTAAGGTACCAGGAACCATCACCCCAGACGTAGTCCGGATTTTTAAAAGACGAGATTTCTCCTGGGGAGGGCACTGGGGAACCCCGAAAGATTACCAGCACTTTGAGTTTCTTCTTCGGTAAGGCGGCTTAGTACTCAGGGCTGCCTTTTTTCTTTACCTTGTATTGCCATTTTTTTCTCTTTCGGCTAGAATACCTCCGTTGCCAGAGTGGCAATTTACTGCCAAAAACTCCCGCTGTTCCGCCAGCTGGGAAAAGCAGTAAGATTTTAACAATATACTCCGGCGTAGCTCAGCGGTAGAGCAGGTGACTGTGAGAACTTTGTGGTATACTTTCAAATGTATGCCAGACAAAAGAACATATGCTGACCGCAGAGAGTATTTGAAGAAAGCTGTCATCAAGAGAAGAAAACTTTTGAAGCAGAAAGCACTCGAATACAAAGGCGGTGCGTGCGAACTTTGTGGCTATAACCGCTGCGGGGATGCGCTCGAATTCCATCATCTTGATCCCAAAGAGAAAGATTTTGCCGTCTCTGGTTCTGGTATTACCAGAGCTTGGGAAAAGGTAAAAGTGGAACTCGATAAATGCATGCTCGTATGTGCGAATTGTCACAGAGAACGTCACCAGAAAGAACGCAGCCTTGCTGAGAAATCAGCAAGTGAAGAATGAGGTGAATTGCTGGAAGCCTACGATCGTCAGCACGGTTATGGTAATCAGCAGCCGAGCCCGCAAGGGAAGGTTCAGAGACTATCTCGCAAGAGAGTAGACCATCAAAGGGTCG
>CAYYET010000093.1:0-2596 GCA_964471075.1 uncultured Bdellovibrionales bacterium | reverse complement strand
AGAGTTTCTCGGTCGTGGAGCTCATATGAACCGTCTGCATAAAACACGAGCCTTTTCTATCGGTACCGGAGAAAAAGGCAACGAAAGTGAGGCAACTGATATTTTGGTAGGAAAGTTCCATGGAGACTTTGATTATTTGATACCACGACCAATTGAAAGTGCCACGAATATCCCTGTCTTCAGTCAAGGAACATTTAATACCAGTTCACTCAAGATGTTGTCTGACTGGGTAACGAATCGGGTACCACTTCTGGAAAAACCAGGTACGGGTCGAGCGAATCCTTTTCAATAGGCTAGTGGAAGAAGCTTTTCTCTATGGCAACTGAAAGCAAGGTAACAGTTCAAGACACTTCTGATATTGCTAGCCGGGCTAAAAGCCTTGGACTGCCGTTTTTGGAAACCATTCCAGAAAATATTGACCGGAATCTTCTCGCTACTATACCTGAAGATGCAGCCAAAAAGTATCGCATGGCAGTCTTTAAAAAAGATGGACAGAGTCTTTCGGTAGCCATGGTGAATCCTCAAGACTTTGAAGCTTTAAATGTGCTGCGTTTTTTGGCAGAGAAGGAGCATCTTGATATTCAAGTGTTTTTGACTTCCTCAACCATTTTTCAGGAACTGCTTAAATTTTACTCCGGTACTGATAAAGTTCTCAATGAAGCCATTCTTTCTCTGAAAAAAGAAGAACGAGCTCCGCAGGATGAAGAAAGGGCAGTAACCAAAGCGACGGGAGCTGATGTATTTCAGGATGCTCCGATTGCCAAATTAGTGGAAGTTATTGTAAAACACGCTATCGATAGTCGAGCGAGCGATATCCATATTGAACCAATTGATGGGAATTACCGCGTACGGTTTCGTATTGATGGTTTGCTGCGTGCAGACTTGGTTTTTCCTCGTGATGTTGGACGGGCAGTTATTTCACGTATTAAAATTTTGTCGAATCTGAAAATTGACGAAAATCGTAAGCCTCAAGATGGGCGGTTTCGTTTTGAAGAAGAAGGGGATGGCTATGTTGACTTGCGTGTGTCGAGCTTGCCTGTGATGGAGGGGGAGAAGATTGTGATGCGTGTACTGGAAAAGAATTCCGGAGTGAATGATTTGGAAAATTTGGGTTTGTGGGGAAGGAATCGTAATATTTTGGAAAAGAAAATTCGTGAACCATTTGGTATTATTCTGATCACTGGACCAACGGGTTCCGGAAAATCTACCTCGCTCTATGCTTTTCTTCAGATCTTAAACAAAGAAGATCGCAACATTATTACACTGGAAGACCCGGTGGAATACTATATGGACGGGATTAACCAGAGTCAGGTCCGCCCAGAGATTGGGTATACTTTTGCAGCAGGACTTCGCTCAGTGCTTCGTCAAGATCCGAACGTGATCATGGTAGGGGAAATCCGTGACAGTGAAACGGCCGAACTTGCTATCCATGCCGCGCTCACGGGTCACTTGGTACTTTCGACGCTCCACACGAATGATGCTATCGGCGCTATTCCTCGTTTGGTAGACATGGGTATTGAGCCCTTTCTTTTGTCTTCTTCTCTTCAGGCCGTAGCAGCACAGCGTTTGGTACGAAGGATTTGTCAGAACTGTAGAGAAGAGTTTACCGTCACACCAAAGCAACTAGAACGATTGCAGGCGTTGTTTGCAGAGATTCCCGAAAAAGAAGTGGTAGCCTATGGACTGAAGAAAGATATGAAACTTATTTTTTCTCAAGGGAAGGGTTGTGACAAGTGTGGCAAAACTGGCTATAAGGGTCGGATTGCTTTGTACGAAACGATTGATGTTGATGACGTGCTTCATGGAATTATTGCTGATCAAAAAGGGAACGAAAATGCAGTGAAAAAAGCAGCTATGGATCAAGGGATGCTTCTTATGAAACAAGATGGACTATTGAAAGCACTGAAAGGCATTACGACATTATCAGAAGTAGAACGAGTAACGGAAGGAAAAATTCTCATTGATGAAGAATAAGGATTTCAAGAGAAGAAAAAATCTGCTACTCTAAAGAAGATCTCAGTTTCGTCAAAAACAAATATGGAAGAAACATTGCAAGTAGAACAGCGACTGAAAAGTCTCTTGCTTCTGGTAGGACAACAAGGGGCTTCTGATCTTCACTTAGTCGTTGGTCGTTATCCAACCATTCGTATTGATGGAAAGCTGCATCCTGTTACTCAGGAAAAAATCTTGACTCCAGCTGATACCAAGGCATTATCGGATGTGCTTCTGACAAACGAAAAGAAAGAAGAGCTTTTGGCGGTAGGGCAGACTGATTTTTCCTATAACTTTGAAGATCGGGTACGTTTTCGTACCAATGTCTTTTTCCAAAAGGGATATATTAGTATCACCATGCGTTTTATCATGGATAAACTGCGCAATTTGGAAGAGCTCAGTATCCCAGATTCCCTCTATGAATTTACCAAGCATTCTCAAGGACTGGTACTCATTACTGGTCCGGTAGGGCATGGAAAATCGACGACACTGGCAGCGATTATTGACTATATCAACCACAATCAGGATAAGCATATTATCACCATCGAAGACCCAATAGAATTTGTGTACAATCAGGATCGCTGCATCATTAATCAGCGTGAAA
>CAYYET010000092.1:0-2606 GCA_964471075.1 uncultured Bdellovibrionales bacterium | reverse complement strand
GCTCATTACGTTTTAGTTATCGGCGCTTCGGCAAAGATAACCCTAGTAATGAAACATAATTTAGAGAACATTCGTAGAGAACTAACCGCAAAAGGTTTTGATTATTGTTTCAATACAAATTGTCTGATAGGACGCTCTTTACTGAGCACTTTCCCGCGAAGAAAGTCCATCAGATAAGAATCAGGCTCTACGCACACTATCCCAGGATAAAGGAATTTCCTCAGGATAGTGCTGTAAGACACGGAATCCGCTCACAAGGCGGATTTTTTGTTTTCTGAGTCGGGTATTGACAAGGATGATGCCTTATGCTATTATGGGGCGTCTGAGAAAAAGGTAAGGGAAGTGGATGCTTCCTAAGTCGGATCCTCAGGCAACCCCATTGCGGGATTCAACTTCGTCGCCCCGACCGTCCGGTGCTCATCTATCATCCCAACTAAGCGGAGATAACACTCTTAATAGTTGAGTTGATCGGGACCTAAGGGAAGTCCTCCACACCCTACGCACCAAGGTGTGAAAAGGAGGCAAATCTGGGCGCTGTGTATAACCAACTGAACACAGCGCCCTTTCCATTTCTGAAGATATCAATCAGCGTAGGCTGGTTTTTTGTTGACTTCTTTTCTTTTTTTGCTATACTGAGATTCAAGAAATTTACCAATTTGTATCAAGATTTTTGGGAGATTCTTGCCTGCATTCTTACGATAACCTATCAGCGATCCCCGGGTTCCCGGGTTCAATCATTTCGCTGTGCGCCTTCGAAAGAAAGTGGGGGCTCGGATCATGCATACACGCGTCCCTAGCGTGATCCCGCCATTCGGCAGGGAGGTTACGTGAACTCATGTCACCTCTCAGCGTTTTCCTGCAATCACAGAACCGATGTAATTCCACTCCCCTCGGTAAAGTGATGAGAAAGGGTTGGCGACTTACCCTTTTCGGCTAATCCTGTGAAGGACTGCAAGCAGGGGGAAGGTCACGCGTCGTTGCACATGGCGTGACTGACCCATTCCGAAGGGGAGACTAGCAAACCTGTTAGTCTCCTCTTCTCCCAAAAGTTTTGATAAATAAAAACCAGCCAAATGGCTGGTTTTTATTTTCCCAAAGTAAAAGCCGCCGGGGTGTGAATCTTGGCGGCTTTGTGTTTCGCGGTTGCGAAGTTGAACTACTTGTTCGGCGGCTCGTCCTTGGGGTAGGCGTCGCTCGGTGGAACCAAGACGGGTCCGAAGTTGATGCCATCCGCCAGCCTTTTGATCTGGCGATCTTTTTCTTCGGCCACGGCCTTCAGCTTGTTCTGGATGAACGAGACCGCGATGGTGAGGTCAAAGACCAGGAATCCTGCAAAGGCAAGTGCCAGGAGAATCCCGGTCTTGGTCAGAGGGCGTTTCTGCACGATGTCTCCTCAAGCTGAGGTTGTGGTGAGGAACTTTGCCAGCTTTGATACTGAATTATTATTATAGCATATAAAAATGAAAAAGTCAATAATGAAAAAGAATAATCAAAATTGACTTTTGATCACGCTTTTGTGATACTCCAAACAAGTTCCTTTCTGAAAGGCAGGGTAAAAGCATGTGGCGAATGATTCTGCGGCTTCTTATCGGTTTAACGAGCCTGTCCGTCTTCACTTTCTGGATCTTCCTCTTTGTGGAAGCGGAAGGACTCTATGACTTTCTCGGCTCACGGCTGTACGTCAATGCGGCGTTCATGACGTTCATTCTGTCTTGCTTGGGGGCCGCCCTGGTGATTCAAAGAGGTTTTTTCCTCTTCGGAGGAAAGAGACTCTTCTTGGTGTTCGTGACTGAGTTTTTCCTGGTGATCCTGGTCTACTCTGTCACCGCGGTTCATCACCAGGAGGAAATGCCTCTCATACTCGTGCATCTGATGACTCTGAGCTTGGCACTCTGGAGTCCTGTCGTAGGAATCATGTATTCCTTGAGGCTGGGCTTGCGCAAGTCGGCCCCAGCGCACGGCTAACGGTACAAAGCTTGTTACTGATAAAGTAACGAGCTTTTTTCTTGGAAAAGAAAAGGCCACAGGGAAACTGTGGCTTGGTTCGTTGTTAACGAACTGACTACTTTTGGGGTGTACCGTTGGCAGAGGAGGAGAGGGCTCCTTTTGGAGTTCCCTCTTTGTGGTACTCCTGGTACGCTTGAGCGATGTCAGGAGTGCCTTGCATCATGGGCAGAATGACTGCCAGCATACCCCCTCCAACAGTAAGAAGGAGCAGGCTGATGGCAAGTTTGATGCTCCAGTGAGTTTGCTTTTGCTGGTACGGGTTTCGCATGAGACTCCTCTGTTGAAATAGGCGGAAACAGGTCAAAGAACAGTGAGAAAAAGTATACACAAAAATGACCTTTTCGTCAATGATGGTTCAATGTTTATATTCTTGACAAAGGATCCATTCTCTTTTAGAATACATTTTTTGCCAGTAGAATGCTGGTAGGATACGAAACTATGAAAAAACGTGGGCGCAGATATCATCAAAAGGATCGTCTTTCCCGAAAAAGACAGTGGGGAACAGAGCGTGAAGTAGCGCCACTTTCTAGTCTCCATTATCAGCCTTCTGGAGGAGCAGTCGTCTTTAGTCGTTTGGCTATTGTACTGACGGTGATCTT
>CAYYET010000091.1:0-2681 GCA_964471075.1 uncultured Bdellovibrionales bacterium | reverse complement strand
AATAAAAGCGATAGCCAAAGGGATAGCGGCCTGAAAAGGCACAGATTGAAGACTTTCGGCCATACTCATGACATTACCCGTTTGAGCAATAGCGGAGGCTACCAAGAGTGAGAAAAATAATCCTCCTTCAGCCAAGGCTGCCATGGTCATTTCTCGACTGGATCCAAAACCTCCAAAGCCACTCCCCGCATCCATTCCAGCCAAAGCCAAGAAAAAAGTTGAAAGAGCAAAAAGATAAATAATAGTGATAAAATCACCGCTCGGCAAAAACGAAAGACTGAGCCATGAATCTTCGAATAATGAAGGAGCGACAGTGGTAATTACTGGAATGCTTGCTCCAATCAGAAGCGTCAGGGAAAAAATAAGATACGGAGCAAAACGAAACACCCAGGAAGTTTCATAAGAGATAACCTCATCTTTATGAAACAGTTTCCACAAATCACGATACGGCTGAACAATACTGGCTCCGACCCGATTCTGCATGTGAGCCTTGATTTTCCGGACTACTCCTACGGCCAGAGGAGCCAAGGCAGGAATCACGAGAAATTGGAGGAGAAAAAGAAGAATTTCCATAAGCAAATATTAAGCGCGCAAGGTCCAAATCAATAAAATAATCAGGGTCACAAAAATGTAAAGAATATATACATTGACGTTTCCGGTATGAATGCGACGAATCTTGGAACCAATAAAGAGGAGAACTGCATGAAGCGGATAATATAGGGCTTTACGATACGGATCAGTCAATGACGTTTTGACTTCTTGAGACTTAATAAAATAACGCATCTTTTCATCGTGATACTCCACTTCTGTCTGCTTGGTGGGACGGAGAATACCACGAAAAATAGTAACGAGAGAACGAGAAAAACTGGTAGCCGTAATTTCTGTCCGAGGAGTCAGTGGTGTGCCACAATCCCACGTAGGACCAACTATAATCTTTCGAGATCGTGTAAACCAGTAAACCCCACCTCCGATTACCGCACAGGTAAGGAGAAGCATCGTGGCAACGGTATCCAAAGGCAACACATCAGCAAACTGCTTACGAGCAGTAATAAATTCTACAAAAGGAAATCGAAGGGTTGACGGATCAGCTAGCCCAATACTGGCTACCACTCCCACTAAAGAGGCAATCACCACTGTAGAGAAAATTCCTAAAAGGAGCGTGAGTACAGCCAACAGCCCCATAGAAAGAAGCATGGACATACCTCCTTCATGGAGCGGCTCTGAGAATGTACCTCGGGTACGAGCCAAAAATGTGGTCCCAAATGCCTTTGCGAAACAGGCAGCGGCCAGCCCTCCGGTAAAGGCTAAACTGGCAATAGCAAAAAGAAACACCGTTTTGACTACTACACTTGAAGAACTGATCCCAACAAAGAGTGATTGAAAAGTCAGCCATTCGCTGGCAAAACCATTAAACGGTGGGAAAGCAGAAATAGCGAGTGAGCCAATAAGAAAGAAGAATGCCGTAAAAGGCAGGAAGCGAATCAGCCCACCATACGATTCCATATTACGACTACCAGTTGCTCCTACCACTGAACCAGCTCCCAAGAAGAGCAAGCCTTTGAAAATAGCGTGGTTCATGGTGTGGTAGAGCGAGGCAGCCAGAGCAAACAAGGCAAAGGTTTCCAGACCCAGGGCAAAGAAAGTAATCCCCGCTCCAAGACCCAGAAGGATAATGCCAATGTTTTCAATACTGTGATAGTCTAGCAAGCGTTTAATATCATGTTCTGAAAGGGCATAGAGCACTCCAAGCAAAGAGGAAATACCACCTAAAACCAAGAAAACAAGTCCCCATTCCAGTGGTGCTCCTGGAAAAAAATCAAAGAAGAATCGAATAAACATGAAGATGGCGGTCTTAATCATGACTCCAGAGAGCAAGGCCGAGACATGAGTCGGAGCCGCCGAATGAGCTCCTGGCAACCAAATATGAAGCGGGATAATACCTGCCTTGATAGCAAAACCAAAAACAGCGCATAAAAGAATAAAGAACTGCAGAGAAGGAGTGATTGTTCCTACTGACATACGCCAGGTATCAAAATCAAAAGATCCCGTAGCTCGGTAGGCCAAAAAGAAAGCCATGGTAATAAAAAGTGTACCAATATGAGTCATCAAGAAATACAAGAAACCCGCTTTGATATTTTCCTTTTTACGATATTCATAAATAACCAAGAAGTAGGAAGTAAGTGACATTACTTCCCACACAAAGAGAAAAAACAGAGCTTGATTCGCCATGGTCACAAGCATCAGACTCCCCACAAAGAGAGTAAAGAAAAATCCAAAATTTCCCAGATCATATTTTCCGTAAAAGTGTTTCTGATAGGAAAAACCAAACAACGCGGCCGCAAAAGAAAGCAGCGAGATTACTGCCAAGAAAAATGATGCTAAACCATCAAGACGGAAGTCAAAATTAAGAATTCCCGGCAAGACTCCCGGCAAAACGAAAGCGATTCCCTGACCAGACAAAAGTACACCAACCGCAAGTGCCAAACCTAAGAGAGAACCCAGAAGTACTATTCCATGAGCAAAATAACCAGCCAGCTTCCCCTCGTCAGGAATCAAACGTGATAAGAAAAGCGAACCAACGCTCCCGATTAAAAAGAGGGCGACGAGAGCTAATATGCCGATAGGTGAAAGAATCAAATCCATAAACTATTTTTCTTCAGTACGATTTTCTGATGCCACTT
>CAYYET010000090.1:0-2745 GCA_964471075.1 uncultured Bdellovibrionales bacterium | reverse complement strand
TATTGAGCCGTATGATACTACTCCAATTTTGACAGAAAAACTGTTAGTTGCTGGAACAAAACTGCTCCTTGAAACACTTCCTCAGTGGATAGAGCGCCGGATTACTCCTGTGAAGCAAGATGAGACAAAAGTAACCCTGTGTCAGCTTATTGAACGGGAAGATGGGCGAATTTTTTGGGCAGATGATGCTGAAAGTATCTATAATCGTTTTCGAGCTCTTTCTCCTTGGCCGGGAATCTTCTGTTACTGGAAAAGGGGTACGGAATTGATGCGGTTGAAACTTATTACTATTTCTTATCAAAAGCACAACACTCAAACATCTCAACCCTTAGGAAAGGTCTTTGAGATAGGTGAAAAGATTGGCGTCCAAACCACTACCGGAGTAGTCTTTCTTGAGGTGGTGCAGCTCGAAGGAAAAACTCCTATGGCCATTGATGAATTTGCTCGTGGATACAATGACTTTGTTTCTGCTACACTGGAGTAAATACCTATGAGATACCGGGAAGTAGATTCAGGAAAAAATCGAGAGAGCAGAGCCGTCTTTGTCGGAGGACTTTTGATACTTTTGGTCGCGCTCTGGTTTATAGGGCAGAAGTGGTGGAAAAATCATCAGGAAAACTCTTTAGAAGTTCCTTCCAGTTCCACGCCTCCTACCGAAGAAAAGAGTAACCCTGCTTTAACCGTTACTGTTGAAAATGTTCGTCAGAAGATAGTAAACGGTGATAAGGTAAAATTTTTAGATGTACGAGGACAAGAGAATTTTCAGACGGAACATATTCCTCATTCTCTCCCTCTTTCCCCTGGAGCCCTCGCGTCGTATAGTGGTGAATCCAATGAATTCTCGGTAGTGGTTTATTCAACCAAAGATACACAATCGCTTGAGGCCGTAAAGAATATTTTGAAGCAAAAATCTGCACAATTTTTTCTTTTGGATGGCGGCATTGAAGAATGGAAGAAAACAGGAAATCCCACTATCGTACTTGGAGATCCTAATTCTTTTATTGATCAATCAAAGGTGACTTATATTACTCCGGAAGCCACTTTAGCACTTCTTTCTCAGGAAGGAAATAACATCTTTATTCTTGACGTTCAGTCAGAACAAAACTATCAGAAAAAACATATCAAAGGGGCAAAGAATATCCCTCTAGACCAGCTTGAAAAACGCTCCGAAGAAATCCCTCCGGCTAAAAAAATTATTGTTTACGGAGATTCAGAACTCCTCTCCTTTCAGGGAGGCGTTCGACTTTCAGATCTCGGGATTTTTACTGCTAAAACCATCAGTGGGAAAAATCTTCTTGATCAAGGTTCCCCCCTTCCTCTCGAACCATAATAAAAACCTCTTTAGAAAAAAGAGGTTTTATATCCTTTAGTGTTTTGTAGCAGCTTCCGACTCTTTGAAAAGACTTTCTAGAGCGGTTATGACCTCATCTGGTTTTTGCTCGAATTCCTCTATCAGGTGATGATTTTCCGGATTGTCTATAATTTCTTCTCTGAACCAGGCTCCGTGATTTTCGATCCATTCTCCGAGATCAACTACTGGGCGCTGGTCTTTTTTTGCTTGTTCTTGCTCGTGTTCTGCCCATGCTGTTTGTACCATCATAGCTCGAAAGAGTTCCATGTCTTTTTCCGGTACGTGGCGAGTATTTTCTAAAGAAAAAGCTTCAAGTGTATTCATAATATTTATTTAAGCTTCTTCACTTCTTCCAGAGCTCGATCGAGTTGAGGATCGCGTTTATTATTAATATCATCTGTTGTCAGTCCTACTTCTATGTCGGGGGCAATACCAACATTATGAATTTGATTACCATTCGGAGTAAGCCAGCGAGCGACTGTAATTTTTACCGCTGTGTCAGAGGTAACAGAAATAAGTTCTTGAACAGAGCCTTTTCCAAAAGATTTCTTTCCGATCAAGCGAACATTATCTCGATTCTCACGTAAAGCACCGGCCAGAATCTCTGAAGCACTGGCGCTCCCCTGATTAATCAGAACTACGGTAGGAATGCCACTCAGGACATCTCCACCACGAGATTTCATTTCTGTACGCTTTCCTTCGCTATCTTCTTCGATAACTACGGTCTTGCCGCTAGGAAGCATAAGACTCGCCATCTCTACTGCGGTATCTAGGAACCCCCCGGGATTATTCCGGAGATCCACTATCACGCCAGTGGCTTTTTTGCTCGTAGTCTCTTTTACAGCATCTTTGAACTCTTTTTCCGTATCATCACCAAAACGACTAACTCGGATATAAGCAATAGATCCTTCCTTCATTTCAAAGCGGACACTTTTTACCAGAATAACGTCACGAGTGACAGAAATGTCACGAGTTTCCTCCTCACCTTCACGGAAAATAGTCAATTTTACTTGAGTACCTTTTTCACCGCGAATCTTTTTCACCGCTTCATCAAGAGAATAATTACTAGAAACCACGTCATCAATTTTAACGATCTTATCTCCGGCTAACAAGCCGGCTTTTTCTGCTGGTGTTCCCTCGAGTGGCGCCACGATGGTGAGGACATCATCACGAATAGCCATTTCCGCTCCAATTCCTTGAAAAGTACCGGAAATATCCTCATCAAACTCTTGCTTTTCTTTGGGGCTAAAAAACGTGGTATACGGATCTTTGGTAGCTGCCAGCATACCATCAATGGCTCCGTAAAAAAGCTCACGAGCATCCAGTTTTGATCTATCGACGTATTTATCCTTGAGAATTTCCCACACTTTCCAGAAGAGAGAAAAATCGATGGT
>CAYYET010000089.1:0-2827 GCA_964471075.1 uncultured Bdellovibrionales bacterium | reverse complement strand
CGATTTTCTGATGCCACTTCCTGAAAAATCTGAAGGAGTGAAGCCAAAACAACTTTTGGTGATGGTGGATCACCAGGAATTTTGAAATCAACTGGAATAACTTCTTCGACACTATTGTAAATAGCGTAGGAATCACGATACACGCCGCCATTGATTGCGCCGTCCCCTACCGCTACCACCAGACGTGGCTCCGGCATTGCTTCATACGTCGCTTTTAGTCCTTGCGCCATATTACGAGAGACGGGACCGGTAACGAGGAGCATATCAGCATGACGCGGTGAAGCCACAAAATGAATACCAAAACGCTCAGCATCGTAGTATACGTTGCCGAGCGCGGTTAGTTCTTGTTCTTCTGCATTACTTGATCCAGCCGCTACCTCTCGAATCGCGAGCGAGCCACCAAAAAGCTTTTTAATTGTTGTCTCAACTTTTCCTTCAAGAGTAGGGATTTCCAGAGCTAAAAGCTCTTCTTTGGGAATAACCAGTTTTGGAGTAGCAACAATTTTGCGAAGCAAGCGATACATACCGTAATCACAGATCAGTAATTCTTGAGAGACGAAAATTCAGTAAAGAAAAGAGGGCCTACCCCCTTTTCGGAAACATTCCTATATTACTCTTTTTATAGTTTTTGTCAAAGCGCCGTTTCGGTAGATTTTCTCCTCATCATTCGTTCTCGAATATAGCCAATAATGGCTGGCAAAAAGGAAATAATCACAATAAAAACAATAATCGGCAAGAGATAACGATCCACATCAATAACACTTCCTAAAGAATAGCCCAAGAGGACCAGACCAAAGGTCCAGAGCAGTGAACCAAGGAGGTTATAGAAGAAAAACACCCGAAAATTCATATTAGCAATGCCGGCCACAATCGGAGCAAAAGTCCGTACAATTGGCATAAAGCGAGCCAACACAATCGTTTTCGGTCCATGTTTGTCATAGAACGCCTGGGCCTTCAGCGCATGTGCTCGCTTAAAAATAAGCGAATCTTCACGACTAAAGAGCTTTGGACCTACTCGTTTACCAAATTCATACCCAAAGAAATTTCCTATCACTCCAGAAAGAAAGAGTCCAAAAAGGAGTACCGGAAGTGAGAATAATCCCTGGGAAGCCAAAAAGCCAGAAACAAACAAAAGGCTATCTCCAGGAAAAAAGAACCCCAGAAATAAGCCTGTTTCCGCAAAAACAATCAGAAACACCCCAACATAGCCGATCGTTTCAATCAGAGATATGAGATCAATACCGAAAAATGTCATAGAGAAGAAGTTATACTTATACCGCCTTAGTATACCTTACTTCCGACAAAAATTACAGGAATTATAAGGAAGAAAAGTCCTCCTCTAGGAGAATGGTCAACTTGGAAGGCAGCATGTTTTTGCGAGTCAACTCGCTCAGGCCTTGAGACAAAGCTTTACGCAGACTTTCTTTGCCAAAAGTTTCATCCAGAGCAATCAACAGTTCGCGATGCTCTGAAACTAACGATTCTTTGCGTCGATGAGCATCATTATGGAACTCACGATAAGAAACAATAACTTTCTCCAAGAGAGCATCATAAGCAGGAGCCGCAAACGCCTGATGACTCTTGAACTTCAGAAACTCCTTCATTACCTTGCGCGAAAGAATTTCTTGGGCTCGATAGTACATATAACGCTCTTGCAGCTGATCATTTTTTCCTTGTCGTAACCAGAGAAGCTTCCTCATTCCTGAAGCCAGTTGCTCAAACCAATCCGTCGGAAATTCCTCATCAACAGACTGAACTTGTGTATCGCCCTTTTCAACCCGATCAAGTTGTATATCGAGCTTTGTCAAAATTTTCTTATATACAGATTCACTT
Source organism: uncultured Bdellovibrionales bacterium (assembly GCA_964471075.1). Lineage (GTDB taxonomy): Bacteria > Patescibacteriota > Minisyncoccia > Moranbacterales > UBA1568 > UBA1568. The sequence continues at coordinate 994 of CAYYET010000089.1, read as the reverse complement.
ACTTCACGATACTGAAACAAAAGACCCAAAAAATGTTTTTCTATTCCTAAAGCATAGACTCGAAGGGCTTCCTCAAAATCATTAACACCGTGAGTAATAATCTTTTCACACTCCCCTCGCTCTGCCTGATAAGTATTCAACGTCTCTTTACTTAATTTCTCAAAAGTGGCCTTCTCTATATAATCCTTTTCGAAGAAATCAGTGAGTTTTGTTTGTCCAAATGAAAGAATAAATGAACGAGCCTGATGGTATCCTGCTTCTTCAACGGGAGTCAGAGAATCTAGACCAAATCGTTTAATAAGCATACCAATGGTGAGCGCTTTCACAAAAAGAGTAAAGTAAATACAGCCAATCGTCAGCGCTGTGATAAATTCTTTCAACGTAAAAGCAAACTGCCAGTGAGGAAGAGTCAGATCATCAGGAATAAGAAGCACCATGACCACGGCAAGCGCTCCTCGAAGACTTCCCCATGAAAGCAGATGTTGCCAAGAAGCAGGGATATACTCTTCTCTTTTATTCCGGTTGAGCCAAGCCACTACTGGATAAATGGAAAAGGCACGAGCCACCATCACCACTAATACCGTAATAATGATAGGAATAACAAAATACTTGAATTCAATAGAGAGACCAGCGAACAAAAGTCCCATAGTAATGAAAACGAGCGAGTTCACCAGAAATGCGAAGTACCCCCAAAAACGTTCCATAAAATGAGAGGTCATCGGCGATAGTTTCGAACGACCGTAATTACCAATAACCATCGACGCCATAACAGTCGCAATGATGGAGGAAAGTTTAATTTCCTGACCAAATAATGTGAGATGGTGCGAGATTACCTCAGAAAGAATAAACGTAAGATGTGCCACGAGCATCGTCAGCGTAATTTCGATATGCTCATTATCCTCTACTTTTTCTATCAATTTAGCAAAGAGAAAACCCATAAAAATACCAAAAGCGATTCCTCCAAAGACCATAGTGGCGAACATGAAAAGCCCTT
>CAYYET010000088.1:0-2998 GCA_964471075.1 uncultured Bdellovibrionales bacterium | reverse complement strand
AATCTGCTGATTATATTATCGACATTGGTCCCGAAGGAGGCGTCGGCGGAGGAAAAATCGTGGCTACCGGCACGCCAGAAGAAGTGGCTAAGGCTCCGGGATCCCATACGGGGAAGTACTTGAAGAGAGTATTGACCAAGAAGAAATAGAAGCCTAGACTTGAGGTGGTTCTTCAACATTGGCCATGAAAGGAGGCCATATGGATACCCGTTCCAAACCGATGGAGGCGAAAAGGTATGAGATCTACTTTGAACCTGGAGAGTTCACGCTCATCAGGAAACGAAACGATCCGGCCTTGAGCCCAATGTTCCAGGACATGATGTCCGGAAAGGTGATGGACGTTCTTCTGCGTCGTCACCTGAATGTCGACTCGAAATGCGTGGAAATCATTCGTATCGATTCTCCTGAGGAATCCCCGAAGCATTGGGGAGTCATTCTCGAGGTTCTCTATCGAATCCGGGGCGAACAAGGTTCGTACCGGCACGTGTTTCACCTCATGTTGACCAACGGAGATCTCAGTGGACAACTTTTCACCCAGACATGGCGCTTCATCGCCAAGTAACCAAGGGCCGATGCCCTGGCGGGTCTTTCGCAACACGCGATGGACCCGCTCACTATTTCTACACTATGAAACACAAAACCGTTACGGCACAAGACAAGATGCAGCAAGGGTACCGGTATGTCTGTACTGAGCCTGTTGGAAAAAACTTTGCTTCTGATTTTCGTCCTGACCTGACACCAAAACAAATGCTTGAGCTTGGGATCTTTGGGGGAAAGTATATGACTGATTGTCAGAAAGAATTTCCCAAAAGCTGGTTCGCTCATGCTAAACTGAGTCCCGAAAAAAGTGATCCTACACTGAATTTTTTTCAGGTTTCAGCAAGTCAGCCTCTTCGCGTATGGCGAAACAAGGGGTGGATTTTTGCTGATGATCCCAGAGGATGGTTTCAGTGGTACTGTCGTTACTATATGGGACGACGCTTACCAGAAGAAGATGCTCGACAGATCGCTCGCTGGAGAGCTATCAGCCGTCACGTAGCCCAGTTACGAAAAGCTTGCCGCTCGCAGGATCTCTTTTGTCGCCCGCGGCAACGGCAAGCCCTTCTTCATTGGGCATATGATAGCCGTCACTTGTAATCTTTATTTTTCGTACCCTTGGAGGAATTGCTCCATGTTGTGAGCCAGTCTTTTTTGTTCCGCATCGGACAAAATATCCTTTGCCTTTGGGAAGAGCTCTCCTTCTTCTTCAAGTACGTGATGTTCGATGTTTTCTTTGAGTACTGTGAGTTTTGCTTTCCACTCATCCGTGCCGGCATCGACATTCCCTAATTGTTCGAGAAGATCCTTGGTGAGCGAGTGCTCTTCGTAAGCTTCTTCTGTCAGATCATGAGTTTCATTCCGTTGTTCCAGGGTTGGATACAGCGTGGCTTCTTCCAGCTGAGCATGGAGGGTGAGGAGGGTAGTAATGTGCTCACAGTGTTTTGTTTGTTCTTTGTGGTCGGTCGCTTCTTCAGCGAGCTTGATATGCTGAGTAATCTGGCGATGATCTTGCATAAGATAGAGAAAGGGATCGGCTACAGGCCGAGTGATCCCATCATCTATAGTGAGATCATTCATTATTTTTTTGGTTTCATTGACGAGCATGTTCATAGGATTGTGGTTAGATGGATTATCTTCTTGTGACCCTTCAGTATCTTGCGGCATTTCTCACCACCTCCCTTCCAAAGCTGAAATCAAACAAAAAACACCACGATTGTGATGCTTGCTGGCTTGTGTTCAAATGTGAAGTATAAGACACTGCTCTCGTTTGAGGCCAAACGATTCTGGCTCCACATCCTGGTGGTGAAAGAGAGAATCTGGTCATATGTTTGTAATGAGAGGTGGCTATAGTATATATGGTCTTATTTCTGCTGACAAGTTCCTTCTTTGGAAGAAAAGGTATAAAATGGGAAGGCAGTTATCTCTGTCTCTATGGAAATCAAAGAACTTGGCCATGTCGTCCTCTATGTCACAGACATTGAGAAAGTAGGCAATTTTTATCGTGATACCTTGGGTTTTCACGAGCTCAAGCGCTCTCCTGGCATGGCGATTTTCTCTTCTGGTCGCACTCATCATGAGCTGTTGCTTCTGGAAATTGGCGGAGCACCTAAGCATAAGAACTTCCCTGAACCCGGGCTCTATCACATTGGTTTCAAAATTGGTGATGGTCCCGAGGCATTGAAAGCCGTGTACAAAGAGCTGAAAGAAAAAGACGTACGTATTGTTGGCTCTGCTGATCATCATGTGACGCACAGTCTCTATGTGCTTGATCCCGATGAGAATGAACTTGAGTTGTACGCTGATGTGTCGGATGCGTGGCGTACGGATCCTCTGGCGGTGGTAGCTCCTACCAAATCACTTCCACTCTAAACTATATGAAGACGAAATATTTCAGCTACTCACATTTTTTTACCTGGCGGCACTGGGGGATTCTGTATCTTGTAGTGATAGTGCTCATGTCACTCCCTCTGCTTTCAGTAATTTTCTCCTCGCTCTTACGCCATGGACTGGGGTGTGATACGACAGCGGAAGGGGCCCTGCAGCATTGTTTTGGAGGCAGTGTTATCTCTGTTCTTTCAATGGCTGGTTTCTTAGGCTTAATCACTTTTCCTTTCGGGTTATTCCTCCTCATTGTACTTGCCATAGCCAATCTGCTCTGGTATCTCAGTAAACATGGCGGCTCAGAATGGTAATTTCTTTCTTCTGGTACCTGGTATATTTATTTGACGTCAAATAAGGAGGGGAGTATGATGGCCTCGTCCTGTCCTTCGGATTTTTGGAGGGGACGGTTCTTTGTTACTTCGGGCGGCTGGTTCCACCAGCTTTTTTACAAGCTTACCAAGAGGAGCTTGACCATGTCATACGTTTTTCCGAGGATTTCTTGGGTCACGGGACCACTGACCAGGGAGCGTTCCCTGATCTGGATGGTTCTCTGGTCGATGGTGATGGAAGTGGCCTT
>CAYYET010000087.1:0-3233 GCA_964471075.1 uncultured Bdellovibrionales bacterium | reverse complement strand
TGATCAGACATCCAATTTGCCTGCTCCCTGGACTGCTCCTGGCTTTCAATGCCTGGGCAACGTATCCAGCAGTCAAATGCGTCAACGGCACCACGGCTCCGCCTGTTGCCGATCGCGAGGTCTACCTGTACGGCCGGCTTTTTGCTGCTGAGCTCCATCTCGATGGTGCACCGGACCAGCCCGTCCAACTGGCACTGCGCGGTGTCGGCAGTGGCAAGGAGAGTCCGACTCACCTTCTCCATGTTGGTCAAGGGAGGAAGGAAGCCTGGGGCTTCAGCTCCACGGCGCCATTGCTCCAATGGCATTCCTATGACTTCCATGTTTCGCCGGCCTTCAAGGACGGTGACCACTTCTATGTCGGCTACAGCGTCATTCGTGGACGCTACTCGATCGGTGGCCCCGTTCAGGCTCCCAAACCCGAGGATTTCCTCGATGGTTCCTGGGAAGACTTGATCGACAGCAATACCAAGTGGCTCTCGGGACTCGTGGTCTACGGCGGCAAGATCGATGTTCTGGTTGAACAACAAGACATCCTCAACGGTCCGCCGACCGGTGCGGATGGCACGCTGATTTACTGCCGAGCCGAAGGGTTCGTCTGCGGAGTGAACGTCACGAAGACCGACCTCAACAGGTCCGGTTTCCGGGTTCATCTAGTTGGTGCTCCGAGCCAAGGCCAGGGTACCTGTGAAGCAACCAATTACTACCTCTTGCCGGGCAGCAACACCGCTGTCTTTGGTCAAGCGGTGACTGATAGGGTCTTCTTCTATCGCAAGCCCTGAGCTTTCGTCGAACTTGATCAAAGCCAAGCGGCTACTTCCTCCGAAGTGGCCGTTTTTTCTTTTTCCTAGACAAAAAGATAAAGAATTGATATAACTATGCATTACACAACATTGTAGTCGCTACATTCCCAGCGTAAGGGGAAGGTCATCACAGGAGGTGGATGATGGCTGAAACCATGACCATGCAAAGGTATGTGGAGCTCCTTGGGACAGTAAACAGGCTTCAGACTCTCCTCCGACAAGTGTCGGATTGGCCGTCTCGTCTTCATGACACCCGATTGGATAGATGTCGTGGGAACATTGAAACCATGCTCCTCAAGCTGGAAAGGATGATGTGCTGTATCCGTGGAGGTACGGTCATTGTAGAATGGCCCGCTGTCAAAGAGCAGCTTGAACCACTGGCTCAGTCGATAGCAGAATTACTTCCCGTAGCACGAGAGATTCTGCGTCAACCAAAAGGAGAATACAAGCCACTGCCTGATGAGGCATTCTGAATAGTTGTTACAGTGCACGACCTACTGGTACGGCGCTTTTTTCTTTTCCAAAAATGGCTGATATAATAGGCATATATGAAAATTCTTTATTTGAACTATGAATACCCGCCACTCGGTGGTGGGGCGGCGAATGCTACTGCGCAAATTCTCCAAGAATTCGTCCGTATGGATGATATGGAAGTACATTTGGTGACTTCGGCAGCAGGTAAAGAAGCTGAGCATTTCACTCTGGGAGGAAAAGTGCAGATTCATCGACTTCCCATTGGTAAAGATCCAAATAAGCTTCATTCCCAATCACTACGTGACATTATCGTCTATAGTGCCAAGACCCTTCTTTTTTCATGGCAACTCGTTCGTCGGGAAAAGAATTTTGATGCAACCCTAGCATTCTTTGGAGTGCCCTGTGGTTTTTTAGCCTATTTGCTCAAGCTCTGTTTTGGTTTGCCCTATGTAGTAGCACTTCGTGGTTCGGATGTGCCAGGCTATAGCAAAAAATTTGATCACTTGTATTTTTTTCTCACACCGTTGGTTCGTTTTGTATGGAGAAAGTCAGCAGCGGTAGTAGCTAATAGTAAAGGACTCCGAGATTTAGCCCTGACTGTTTCTCCGAAACAGCCGATGGAGATTATTGGGAATGGTGTGGATACAAAACACTTTGTTTCCAATACATCTTCTCGTCCTACTGATCAGTTTATTGTGACTCCTGGCGCTTCTCGAGTGACGGCTCGCAAAGGATTAAAGTATCTGGTAGAGGCAATACAACAACTGGCTCCACGCTTTCCGCAGCTACGACTAAAAATTATGGGTGATAGTGATGGTAATGAACGGGCTATGCTGGAAGAGTTAGCCAAAGAAGGGAATATCAGTGATCGAGTAGAATTTATTGGCCGGGTACCACGCGAAGAAACAACTCGTTATTATCAAGAAGCCTCTCTGTTTGTTTTGCCCTCACTCAACGAAGGCATGAGTAACGCCATGCTTGAAGCTCTCGCTTGTGGTCTTCCTATTATTATGACCCCAACTGGTGGAGCAGAAGAATTGATCGAAGAAGGAAAGAATGGAATGATTGTGCCATTTGAGTCAAGCAAGGCTGTTGCCGCTGCAATGGAAACCTTTCTTACTAATCCTCAAAAAGTACAGAGTTTTGGTGCGGCGAGTCGAGTCACAGCCGAAGCCAATGATTGGCAACATGTGGCAGAACATTTCAAAAAAGTATTGTCTCAGGCCAAGAAAAAATAACTATGAAAAAAACGCTTTTTACGGTTGGGAAAATAGTGGTTACTTTGGCACTTGTTTTCTGGCTTATTGAAAGGGTCGATTGGGTGGGAGTAGGGTCGGAACTGAGAGAGGTATCCTGGTGGTTTTTGGTTCTTTATGCTGTGCTCCAGATTATCGGCAACCTGATTTCGGCCAGGAAGTGGCAAATTATTGCTGAATACAAGGAGCTGCATTTTACCCTTCGGGAGGGGTTTTTTACCTATATGACCGGGGCCTTTATTAACAATTTTTTCCCTTCAACGATTGGTGGGGACACCTACCGGGGTCTCTGGCTCGCTAGACGCTCAAAAGCACGGGCTGCCAGCCTTTCTACCGTGGTTTTCGACCGTTTTATCGGTCTCTGGACTATCGCCCTCCTAGGGCTCATTTTTAGCTTTCCACTGTGGGGGTATTTACACGAGAGTTTGCCGCTTTTGGTGACCCTTTTAGCCCTTTTCGGTTTCCTAGTGACCGACCTGGTTATTACCTATTTGTACTGTCGGCCGTGGTTCCAGAAATTTGTCGCGGCTATCCCGTTTCAAAAGGTCCGGAGACTTTTGGAGGAAGTTATTCTCTATACCAAAAAGCACATTTGGTCCCGAACCAGTTTGTGGTCAGCCCTTTTTATTTTTATTGGTATCGGCCTATCTAACTACACGTTGTTTTATGCTTTGGGCAATCATATCGCTTTCCTGCCATTTTT
>CAYYET010000086.1:0-3497 GCA_964471075.1 uncultured Bdellovibrionales bacterium | reverse complement strand
GGTGCCTGCACATCCGTAGGTACTCCTGGATAAATACGGGTATCAATCTTGGTTACCGCCCTGAGCTTTTTGGCTGGTATGACGGTAATCTCATTTTTCCGAATACGAAATCCTACTCCAAATTCTCGGAGTTTTTCCAACACCAGATCAAGATGTTCTTCTCGAGCATTTTTCACCGTGATTTCACTTTTGGTCGCTGCACCCAAAATAAGAAAGGTAGCTGCTTCGTTCGCATCAGGAATTACTTCATGAGTTACGCCATGAAGCTTTTTCGTTCCGGTAATCTCAAGAGTGTTGGTTCCGAGACCTTTAATCTTTGCTCCCATCTTGATCAGGAAATGACCCAAATCCTCAACATGCGGCTCACAGGCAGCAATCTTAATCACCGTAGTACCAGGCAATGTAGCAGCCAACATCATAGCGTTTTCTGTTCCCGTCACAGAAAATTCGCGCAAGACAACTTGAGCGGCCTTGCGACCTTTGGCATCTACCTGATAACCCTTTTCTTTGGCAACTATTTTTACCCCTAACTTTTGGAGCGCATCAAGATGCGTATCAACTGGTCGTGCCCCAATCAAACAGCCACCAGGACGATAAAAAGAAAAATGGTTAAAGCGCGCGGCAAGTGGTCCCCATAAGAGAATAGAAGACCGCAGTTGTTTGACCAACTCAGTATCAAGTTTCTTCGGATCGATATGTTTCGCAGTAACCGCTACTGTTTTTTTACCACGCCACTCTACTTTTGCACCCAGGCTTTCTAAAATTTCTAACATGCGAAAAACATCCTCAATAAGAGGAATGTTGGAAATAACACAGGTCTCTTCCGAAAGAAGCGTGGCCGCCAAAATAGGCGTCGCCGCATTCTTGGAACCCGAGACGGTTATCGCTCCTGTAAGCCTTTTTCCACCCTGTATTTCAAAAACTTCCATACACCACAGTATAGCCGGAAATACCCCCAGAATCAACCCCGAAAAAACTATAAAACGGCCAGGAGAAATTTCTCACTAGCCGTCATTTTTGCCCATATTTCAGAGCGAGGATATGGGATCATACCCTATGAGTACTGCTTTTGTTTTTCTTTTTCTTTTCAAAGAACTGGTGGGATTTTTCCCAAGGGAGTACGGAATGCTTTCTGAACTCTCCTGGGAAAAAGAAAACGAGTGCTTCACCCCCTGGAAACACCCGTTTTCTCACTTGTATATCTAGTATAGCACGTTTTTTCCTTTGTGTCTAGTGTTGCATTTCTTTGCGCACGACATCGTAGGCTGAAAGGGCTGCTGTGACACCCACTCCCGCCGAAATGTTATTTTGCTTATACGGGAGATCAGTGGCATCGCCAGTAGCGAAGATACCCGGTTCCGAAGTCGCAGCTGTCCGAGCATCTACCACAATTTCACCGCGCTCGTTCAACTTGACCATATCTTTAACAAACTCTGTATTGGGAAGCATACCAATTTCCACAAACACTCCATCAAGCGTGAGATCTTCCGTGGTATTCGTCTCAGTATTTTGAAGCACAATACCAGTGACGTGATCCTCTCCCAAAATAGCCTGTGTGGTGACCTGATATTTCACGCTCACTTTTGGTGAAGCAAAGATCCGATCCTGCGTTACTTTGTCGCCTTTCAATTCTCCAGAGCGAACCAGGAGAACAATTTCCTTCGCATATGGAATCAAATCCTCTACTGCTTCCAATGCTGAATTACCACTGCCGACTACTGCCACTTTCTTATCACGAAAAAATGGTGCATCACAGGTTGAGCAATAGACCACACCCTTCCCTTTAAATTTTTCTTCACCAGGAACTTCGAGATGACGGTGGCGCCCCCCAGAAGCAATGATAATCGTTTTCGTTTCGTAGGTACTACCATCTTCTGTTTCTACCACGTAACCACCCTCAGTTCTTTTGGTAATCTTGGTAGCTTTCACACCCGTCTTGATTTCAATGCTTTCCTGAGCTCGTAAATGCTTTTCCAGCATCTGGCCAAATTCATAGCCTGGCACAGTGACAGTACCAATCCAGTTCTCGATAGAAGCCGACACCACTGACTGACTGAGAAAATCTTGCGTCAGAAAAAGCGTCTTCATTTGCTTGCGGGCACTATAAATACCAGCTGCTACTCCCCCAGGCCCACCACCAATAATCGTTACATCGTACATAGATTTATTTGAAAAAATTTTTACTATTTAAGAAAAGAAGAAGGAGGCTACGCTTTCGCGAAAACCTCCTATTGCTAGTTGTAACCGCCATCAATTTCGTAGTTCACCCCAGTGATGAACGTCGCCTGATTGCTAGACAAATACGCGATCAACGAAGCTACTTCTTCGGGGGTTCCTTGTCTCTTCATCCAGATTCTTGCAATCTCCTTTTCCAGTTCACCAGGAGGAAGAGAGTCATTCATGCCAGTATTGATCCAACCTGGAGCTACACCATTCACCCGAATCCCATCGAGAGCATACTCGCGTGCGTAGTTCTTGATGTGAGGCACCATGCCAGCCTTCGAGCTGTCATAATGGGTCGAGTAGGTCGCCCAGGAGTTGATGCCGTTAGTAGAGGTGATGAGCGTAATTGCTCCATTGATCTTCTTCTCGCGCATCCGCTCGCACATATCACGAAGCGATACCCAAGCACCAACTTGGTTGGTATTGAGAACTTGCTGGTGTTCAGCAATGGTCTGCTGGAGATGATGGGTGTTGGGAGAGTAGCCAATGGCATCCACCATGACAGCAATCTCTTCGCCTTGAGCCTGAACAGCGTCTTCCAGAAATTGCTTAAAGACCCCTTCTTGGAGACGGTCGACGCTTGCCATGTAGGTGGCAATACCCAGCTTTTCCAACCACTCTTTCACGGCTTCGGCCTCCTTAAGGTTTCGGCCAAAGGTGAAGGAAACTTTCTTGGCACCCAGGTCCACTAGTGCTTCGACTACTTTTCGGCCAATACCACCATTGCCCCCAAGGACAAGGACGTGGCCAGTGACTTCTGGAAGGTACTTGTTCATATGCGTTCCTCGTTTGGTTTGAGTTACAAAAAGGTACTACTGCATTTTAAAAAGGGATTTGAGATAGGCTTCGTCGATTTTCTTCTTGCCATCCCACTTACAGGTAATGTCATCTTTCAGGAGCTCTACCCCGAGCATAGCCACCGCTTCGCGAATGGCTGTGATTTGAGTGATGACCTCTAGACAATCCTGCTTTTCTTCCACCATACGCCGCACCCCTTTCAACTGTCCTTCAATACGCGCAATGCGCGAGAGAACGGGCGAGGTTTTAGGAGTGTTTGGCATAGATAAAAGAAAAATACCCTCTGGGGGTATCTTATACCTAAAGGACCAGCCTGTCAAGAGGCATGTGACAGTCTTCTTTACAGAGACTAATTCTTCTTCACTAAGCAGGGTGGCCAGTACTTCCTTCATCTTTTCCTCTCTTTCTTCACGTGTCTTTCGTCGAACATCCCTGACTCGCTACGTCGAACAGGGAGCTATCCAGTGCCAGGTCGC
>CAYYET010000085.1:0-3506 GCA_964471075.1 uncultured Bdellovibrionales bacterium | reverse complement strand
ACAGAAGGTACGAGAATTGAAAGACAGTGTTGATATTGGACTTTTGGTTCCCAAGATTCTCCAGAAAGATAAGATCTTTATGGGTGAGATAGAAAAAGTGGCTCCTCAAGCAGAAGCAGGGAAGCGGGAAATAGTCTAACATTTGAAGAGCTCATGTACGATATCCTTATCAAGAATGGCACTGTCATCGATGGGAGCGGACGACCAATGTACCGCTCCGATATTGCTATTAGCGATGACAAAATCGTTGCTTTAGGTGATCTTTCTGATGTACATGCCGAACAAGAAATTGATGCCACGGGAAAGTATGTCACTCCTGGTTTTATTGATGTCAATAATCACTCGGATACGTATTGGCAACTGCTTTCTAATCCAGAACTTCACAGTATGGTACGTCAGGGAGTTACCACTATTGTTGGGGGAAACTCTGGATCATCACTGGCGCCACTTTTACGACCGGAAGTTATTCGTTCTATTCAGAAATGGACTGATGTAGAGAAGATCAACTTCAACTGGCTCTCGATGAAAGAGTTTCTGCAAGAAGTAGAACGTCGGAAACCAGCCCTGAACTTTGCGACTCTGGTGGGGCATGGTACTTTGCGCCGCGGAGTGATGAAGGATGAGACACGTTCTATTGCACCAGAAGAAATCGAGATGATGCGAAGCTACTTGAAAGCAGCCCTTAAAGAGGGTGCAATTGGATTTTCTACAGGACTACGCTATACCCATGCTCGAGGAGCGGGCACTCGGGAGCTGAGTACTCTGGCCAAAACGACTGCTTCTTTTGGGGGAGTGTATGCCACGTATGTGCGTGATGAAGAAGAAAATGTAGTGAAAGCGGTAGAAGAAGCACTTCTCGTGGCACGTGAATCAAAAGCGCCCATTCACATTTCGCATTTGAAAGCGGTCGGAGAAAGAAACTGGCCTCTCATGGATGAAGTCTTTAATTTGATTGAGACCGCAGCTCTCGATGATATTGCCGTAACTTTTGATGTGTATCCCTATACCTCGACTGGCTCGGTGCTGTATACGTTTCTTCCGGAATGGGTGACACAGAATGGTCGCAAGATGATGATTGAACATCTGAAAGATCGTCAGACCTACCTTTCAGTATTACGGGATATGCGTCAGAAACCCAGAGACTATTCTGAGATTATGATTTCAGTCTCTACTCTTTCCAAGATGCTTTCTCGAAGAAAGGTTTCAGAAATTGCCAAGGTTCAAGGAAAATCACCAGAAGAAGTAGTGTTGGATCTTCTTCTGGCGAGTGATGGACGGGCTATTGTCTCGATAGAAGCTTTGTCAGAAAAGAACGTCCGTAAGGCTATTCAGCATCCCTTCTCAATTATTTCAAGTAACGGTGCTGGATATGATATTGAACATGCCGAAACAGGAGATTTTGTGCATCCAAGAAACTTTGGTACCTTTCCAAAGGTTTTTGCCGAGTATGTTCGTAAGGAAAAGGCTTTATCATGGGAAGAGGCGGTGCATAAAATGACCGGAAAACCAGCCGAGAAATTTCATCTGACCAAGAGAGGTATTTTGGAAAAAGATTATTTTGCTGATGTTGTTATTTTTGATCCAGAAACGATTGCGGACAAGGCTACTCTGGAGGATCCGTATCAATATCCGGTAGGCATTTCCCATGTACTTATCAACGGTACGGTGGCCTATGAAGCAGGAAAAGAAGGGACACGAGCCGGTCGAGTACTGCGTCAGAAACATGGATTCTTCGGTGCCTAAAGGGAGATTTCAAAGAACGTGACAGACTGCGTAAGGTGTGAGAGGATGAGGGAGTCTAGAACGCATGTATGGAATCTTTTTTCAAGAACAAACGGATTACAGTTTTTGGCCTCGGCCTTAATATGGGCGGAGTCGGAACAGTTCGATACTTAGCTACACAGGGAGCCAAGGAAATTATCGTAACTGATATCAAAAGCCGAGAAGAGCTCTCGGCTTCTTTGGCAAAACTTTCGCAGTACAAAAACATCAAATATATTCTCGGTCAACATCGCCCGGAAGATTTCTCACAGGTAGATATGGTAGTGAAGAACCCGGTGATTCCGTGGACCAATGAATATATTAAACTTGCCCAGAGTCATCATGTGCCGGTTGAGATGGATTCCAGCTTGTTTTTTCGTCTCTGCAAAGCGCCCATTATTGGTGTTACCGGGAGTAAAGGAAAAACAACGACCTCAGCGCTCATTGCTCATATTTTGGAACAGGCAGGAAAACATGTGGTGCGAGTTGGGATTAGCCAGGTAGGGGTCTTAGGCGTGCTTGATCAGGTGAAAGAAGAGAGCGTGGTAGTTTTCGAGCTTTCTTCGTGGCGGCTGTCGGCTTTACCAACTCTTAAAAAGAGTCCTCATATTGCTGTCCTTACCAACATTTACCAGGATCATCTCAACTATTACAAAACCATGGCAGCCTACATGGATGATAAGAAAAATATTTTTCGTTTCCAAAAGGTAAATGATGTAGTGATTGGCAGTTTTGATAATGAAGGGGCGCGAGAAATGCTTCAGGATGCCCCAGGGCAAGTACTATGGGCTTCGGTAAAAGAGAAGCTGGAAGATGGGGCCTGGTGTGATGATGAGACACTCTTTGTTTCTCAAGGAGGAATGGAAAAAGTATTACTGCCTGTTTCACAGCTGCCGCTTCGGGGAGCTCATAATATTTCTAATGTTCTCTTGGCTGCTTTGGCCACCTTGTCGCATGGCCTATCGCTCAAAGAAGTGCGGAGCGGCATCGAAAGTTTCCAAGGTGTGTCTCATCGATTGGAAAAGATTATAGAGAAAAATGGAGTAACCTATTACAATGACACAGCCGCCACTATTCCGGATGCGGCGGTAGCAGCGCTCCGTTCTTTTTCGGAGCCGGTGATTCTTTTAGCAGGAGGCAGTGATAAAGAACTTGATTTTACACCTCTGGCCAAGGAAATTCTGACGCGAGCGAAGGGAGTAGTACTTTTCAAGGGAGAGGGGACAGAGAAGCTGCTTCAGACGATGAGAAATTTATTGCCGCCCGAGGAAAAAGAACGCCGCTTTCAAATAGTAGAAAGCATGGGGAAAGCCATTGAGTTTGCTTCACGTAATGCTGACCCGGGAGATGTAGTACTGCTTTCTCCGGGAGCTGCCAGTTTTGGGCTTTTCAAGAATGAATTTGATCGCGGCGAGCAGTTCCGGAAAGCGGTGGAGGAGCTGTAGCTCTTTTATCGAGCTTTCACTTTTTATTTCTCTCATCAAGCAACCTCCCTGCGGACATTCGCTCGACCAGCGTTCTCGCTCATTGCATGTAAGCCTCACCTCTCCGCCTCTGGCGGAACCATGCCCGTTTCAGCTTCCAGCGCCCGCAGAGAGATTCTTGGTTCGAGATGGGAAAAAGTGAAGAGTGAGAATTTTTGGAAGGTATGGAAAGAGGTATTTTCTCTAGAGCCTTTTCTCTCTTGATGAACACTGGCCTTGAGGCGGTCACATCCGTGACGAGCGTGTCGGTAACGGTCGAGC
>CAYYET010000084.1:0-3518 GCA_964471075.1 uncultured Bdellovibrionales bacterium | reverse complement strand
GCATATTGCCATTAGAATCTTTTTCCGAATCATAAAAACGATACGGCCCAGGACCAACCGGGGTCAGATTATAGTCAGCCAAAAGAAAGTTCTCTGGCGCAATATTTTCCCAAATATGCTTTGGTAAAATTCCTACCGTCAGACTTTCCAAAAATCCAAAATAGGCCTTTTTCAGGGTAAAGGTCAACGTGTATTGATCCACCGTAGCCGCTTCTACGGAAAGCCAGTTAGCTCGCAGAGGGCTCTTGTACGCTGGATCTTGAATGGCACGAACCGTAAAAAGCACATCCTCTGCTGTCAATTCTGTGCCATCATGCCATTTCACCCCCTGACGGAGCGTAACCGTATAGATCTTACCATCTTCTGAGACTGAGTAGTCAGAAGCAAGAGATTTCTGTAATTTCCCTTGGGCATCATAGGTAAAAAGTCCGCTATAGATGAGTTCGGCCAAATCAGCATCAGCCTCACTGGTTTGAGAAAGAATCGGATTGATGTAGCGCGGTTGAGAAACAAGCCCTTCTGTATATTCTCCGCCATATTGTGGCACAACCTTGGTCGAAGCAACATAGAGAGCACCCAACCAGAATACCAGCGCTCCTACCCCGACCGTAGCAAAGAAAAGAACCAGGATACGATCACGAAGACCGAGAGCTCGAAAGAGAGCCAACCATTTACGCCCCCGCAGTACCGAAAGAATGGAAGAAAGGCTACGAATAAAACTTGAATTACGAATAAAATAAAGGAAATCCTCAGTCTAACCCGTCACCGACAGGTGTACGTTGACAATTCCAAGCACAAAAAAGGCCAGAGCGAACACTACCGTAGCATAGAGAAAGAATTTTTCCAAACCACGTTTGGTGTAGTATCCACCGAAATCACTTCCAAAAGCAGACCCTAAACCAGAACCACGATTTTGTACCAAAATAGAGAGAAGGAGAAGGATCGCTACTACTCCTTGAAGGATCAAAAGTGCACGCATAACAGACGTCTAAAATCGAAGAAAAATCCCTTTTTTAAGCCTTTTTATTGTAGCAAAAAAGAAGGGATCCGTCAATGAGTAACCTTTCCTCTATCTTCCTTGTTTTTCTTCCAAAAAGCTCTTCTCCAAAGACAAACGAAGGTCTGTTTCTCCTGGTTTTCTGAGGTAAATACTAAGAAGTAACCCCAAAGAAAAACAGACAGAAAGGAAGGAGCTTCCCCCATAACTTAAAAGTGGTGCCGGAATACCCGTAACTGGCAAGAGTCCCACATTCATTCCAACATTGACCAACACTTGGACAAAAATCATCACCATCACTCCCAGCGCAATAAGATAGCCAAAATTATCACTAGCGAGCGCTCCAATCCGTCGGATTCGATACAAAAGGACAGCGTACAAACTAATCACAAAGAGAGCTCCTACCAAACCCAGTTCTTCAGAAACCACAGCAAAAATGAAGTCTGTATGCTTTTCTGGTAAAAAAGAAAGTTGCGACTGAGACCCATAGCCTAAACCTTTACCAGAGATACCACCCGAACCCACTGCTACCATCGCTTGAAGCACATTATAGCCAGTGCCCTGTGGATCACTCTCTGGATGAAGGAAGACTTCGATGCGAGCTTTCTGATACGGTGCCAAAGCAAACCAACTCGCTGAAATAAGCAGCGCACCACAAATACCAAGCACTATGAGATGCTTGAGGCGTAGCCCCGAAGCCAAAATCATACCACCCCAAATAGCCGTGAGCACCAATGCTGATCCCAAGTCTGGCTGTTTCAAAACCAAGAATACCAATAGAACCGTCAGAACTAATGAGGCGATCACTCGAGTCCATTCTCCGAGCTCTGAATTTTTTTTGGAAATAAAGCTCGCGAGAAAAATAATGAGCGTGACCTTGGCTACCTCGACCGGCTGAACCTGAAAGATGCCAAAGGAGAGCCAGCCGGCAGTACCATTGACCGTTGTACCAAACAAAAGCACTCCCAATAATACCGAAGCCGTAGCAAAATAGAGTGCTGTACTATACTTCTGGAGATGACGATAATCAGTCGAAGCAGCAAAAAACATAGCTCCCAATCCCAAGACAGCAAAAATGGACTGCTTCAAAAAATAATTCACCCCACCAGAAGAAGACAAACTGTATAAAGAGAGCAGTCCAACCGACAACAAAAGAACGGTCACACAAATAAGTACCAGGTCAAGCTTGAAAATAGTTCGTGCCATGAAAAATTCCTTTCTCTCACTAGTATCCCCCTCCAGGAAAGTACTGGTTCACAAAGTTTTCTGAATGATAGACATCAGCATCAATTTCCATATCGACTCCTTCTACTGTTCCAGGAAATGGCGTAGGCCATACCAAGTCGAAGTCCCGTGATTCTCCTGCTCGAATATTGTTTTGTGTCGTTTTGTTAAGCGCTAATACTTTTCCACTACTATCACGCAAGATCACTCCCACCACGATAGAACGGAAGTCATAAGGACTCTCATTAGAAAGCGTTCCTGAGGCTTTGCTAAAGCCAAAACCCGAACTCACCGCTCCGTAGCGTTTCTGATAAATGTTGACTGCTGGTTTTTCCCGATAACCAAGAGCTCGTTCCCAGATTACATCTGTAACAGTCACTGAGGCTCTTTGGGCCAAAACATTCGCCTCAAGATTTAGCTCTATAAGAGACTTTGTTTCTTGAGGCAGGGCATAACCCTTCCCACTCCGAGTAGCCACTACCGTACCATTACTATCCTTGAGTTCAAAAGTATATCGGAAAGAAGCAGCTCCAATACCTTGATTGGGATTCGTAATTTCTGCCACGACATCATAGTGGCTGTTGCCATCAGATACGAGTGCTATATCTTTTATTTGAAGAGCGTCTCCTACTATTTCTTCATGACAAACAGTAGTACACACTCCGCCACAATCAATCCCTTGCTCGTTCTGATTTTGCTTGCCATCAGTACAGGTTTCTGGAGTTTTGATAAAAGCAAAATATATCCCCGTCAAAAGCAAAGCATTCAGAGAAAGAAAAATAAAAGCAATAATCACCCGGTGAAGTATGCGCGACATAAGAAAAGATAATGCTTTGGTATTATAGCATTTTGAAAAAACAAAAAACAGCCTTGTGCAGGCTGCATTCGTAAAGTATTTGAAGAGGATTGTTCCCGGCACTGACCTACTCTTGCCCGGAGGCTACCATCGGCGCTGACAGGCTTAACTGCTGAGTTCGGGATGGGATCAGGTGTGACCCTATCGCTAGAAGCACCGGAAACAATCCGCTCCAAATATTGTCGTATATCTTCTTGTAATGTATCTTCGATCAAACCATTCAAACACTCTTCACTGCTAACCGGAGTGAAAAAAGAAAGTTGAATAAATTTATTAGTACTACTTGGCTTAATCCTTCTCAGGACTTCCACCTATAGCCTATCAACCTAGTCATCTTCTAGGAAATTCTGTACGAGTAAACTCGTACCGTTGCCTTATCTTGAGCTTGGCTTCCCGCTTAGATGCTTTCAGCGGTTATCCTACCCGAACATAGCTACTCTG
>CAYYET010000083.1:0-3704 GCA_964471075.1 uncultured Bdellovibrionales bacterium | reverse complement strand
AGTGAGTACCAAGGAGCTTGATACGTTAGCTGAACAACTCATTCGAGCAGAAGGCGGCATTCCTATTTTCAAAGGTTATGGGAGTGAGTCGGGAACTCCTTTTCCAGCTGCGTTGTGCACCTCACTTAATGATGAGGTAGTTCATGGTATTCCGAGTACGAAACGGATTATTAAAGATGGAGATCTAGTGAAGCTTGATATTGGCATGCGCTTTGAAGGTATGGTGAGTGATATGGCCCGAACGGTTATGGTGGGAAATGTTTCTCCGGAAGCGCAAAAGCTGGTCTCAGTAACCGAAGAAAGTTTGAAACGTGGTATCTCTGCTCTTCGTCCAGGTGCTAAAGTGAGCGAGTATGCTCGAGTGGTTCAGGAATACGTCGAAGGAAACGGTTTTTCTGTCGTTCGTGATTTAGTGGGACATGGGGTGGGGCGAGAATTGCACGAAGATCCTCAAGTGCCTAACTACACTTCTCGTCATATGCATGACTTTGTTCTTGAGAAAGGAATGACCCTGGCACTAGAACCGATGATTAACGTGGGTACTTTTACCGTAGGCATTGCTCCTGATGACTGGACCTTTGTTACGAGTGATGGAAAGCTTTCAGCCCATTTTGAAGATACGGTCATTATTACTGACCAGGGAGCTGACGTTGTGACTCAAATATCCTGAATCCTATGGAAGAAGTGCACCACAACTATCTTGGACTCGATGTTGGTACCGCAAAGGTAGGTATAGCCTTGGCCCACGAAGAAACAGGGCTAGCTTTGGCTTATGGTATCGTACCCAATGATGAGACCTTTCTGGAAACTATTGGGGCGCTTATAGAAAAAGAAGCTGTTGGTACTGTGGTCATTGGGATTCCAGAACATAAGAAGCATGAAGGAGAGTATCTTGGGGAAAATTTTGGAAAAGAGCTTCAGGAAAGATATGGCGTAGAGGTGGTATATGAAAATGAGATGTTTACTACTAAAATGGCTCAGGAGAATCTGAAAAGTACTGGAGGAAAAGGGATTTCTGCTCGGGATGACGCTGAAGCGGCACGAATCATCCTGACTTCGTATATTGACAAAATGAGTAAAAAGTAGTATAATGGATAAATGACTATAGCAGAAAGTCTGAGATGATTCTTGGGTTTCCTGCTGGAGTTTTGTCCAATGTCTGGATACACTTGACAGCAACAATGAGGAGATGACATGACAGCGCATTCGCTTGCCCACCAGGGAGCAATGGAGCGACTCGCGAAGTCGTTTCCTTCTCTCTTTCACCATCGTTTGCCCGAACGTCTTGGGCAAGAACAGATGGTGACGGTACCAGCGCGGCAGGGTCTGTTTGACCCCCGGAAGTTCCTTCGCAACAAGATCGAAGGCCATGAGCTGGCCATCTACGACTTCAACGAGGAGAACTGTCCGTTTTCAACGCCGGTAGCGGACATTTCGGAACGGCTCTACGGAGTTCTGACTATCCAGGCCGAAGAGGGCCTGAATGGTTTGGAGGTAGCACTGTCCTTCCCAGACTTTCTCTCCAATCCTTCGCGGTTTGAAGATGTGGCCTGGTTCTTGGATCAGCTGATCCGTGACAAGGATTGGCCGCCAGCCCCCGAGTCTGATTGCAGCCTGGTGTTTTTCTCCAGAGGAGACGATAACCGTATCTACACGGTAATCTGCACCCTGGACGAAGAGCCATTCAGCCCGTCTTGGTTGCTCTTCGTTGGTCCTTTCAGCAGAAGCAATCATTGGGCGCAAGGCTCTCGGCTGGTACATCCGATCCGCGCTCTGGCCTGATCAACTCAGTGCATCCTTATCCCTTGGAATCAAACGGTTCCAAGGGATTTTCTTTTCCTACTACAGTGCACCACAAAGTATTGTATGATACAATACAAGTGTTGTTCGGAAGGTTCTTGATCCGTCATTTTTTCTATGGAAACACCTTTTTTGTCAGTAGTGATTCCGGCCTATAAAGAAGGGGAACGTATTGGTCGTAATCTTTTGGAAATTGATAAGTATTTAAAGGGGAAAAGCTACACCTACGAAATTGTGGTGGTAGTAGATGGTTCTCCTGATAATACTGCCGAAGTAGCACGCAACTATGCTCTTCAGGTGCCTTATTTGCGTGTTATTGAAAATAAAGAAAATCACGGCAAGGGCTATGTGGTGCGTCAAGGACTTTTGGAAGCCAAGGGAACTTACAGAGTCTTTTTGGATGCCGATGGCTCTACTTCCGTGACACATCTGGAAACCTTTTTACCACAGCTAGAAGCCGGCTATGATGTCGTGATTGGTTCACGAAAAATTGAAGGCTCTTTTATTCAGGTACATCAGCCAGCCTATCGAGAGATTATGGGTGAAGGAGGGAACTGGTTGATTCGGATTATTCTTGGATTGTGGAGTTATCCGGATACCCAGTGTGGCTTTAAGATGCTCAGTAAAGAAGCAGCGGAACAAGTGGCGAGTCGTATGGTAGTGGATCGTTTTGGTTTTGATTTTGAACTAGTCATTCTTTCGATCAAACTCGGTTTCAAAGTAAAACAGATGCCGGTACGCTGGATGAATGAAGAGGGTTCTACAGTGAAACTGACTGGTCCGAACGGATTTATTCAGGTACTCATTGATCTTTTCAAAACCAAGTGGCGACTACTGACCGGAGCTTATCGAATTAAGGCCTACACCAAGCGTTAGTTTGAAGAACAAAAAGCCAAAAGAAAAATGACCGAAACAAATAACGAAAAAGTAAAAAAGACTTCTCAAGACTCAGAACTGCGCCAAGATATCGTGACTGGGGATTGGGTAGTCATTGCCACTGGCCGAGCCAAACGACCGGATGCTTTTGTGCAAACGGAACGTATTCCTGCTCGGGAGGATGTCGATCTTTTTGAAAATCCAGAAGAAAGCGGTCAGGAAAAGGACGTGCTCATTTATCGCCATGAGGATGGCGATTGGAGCTTGCGCGTATTTCCGAATAAATACCCTGCCTTTTCTCGAGGAAAACCTATTAAAGAACTTTCTGAAGGTCCTTATTTCAGCATGAATGGGGTGGGCTATCATGAAATTATCGTAACCAGAGATGCTCATCGTTCTCTGGCGCTCCTTGATACATGGCAGGTCGCCGAAGTGATTGATGCCTATCAGGAACGTTATCTGGAGCTCATGAACAAAAAGAGTGTTAATTACATTCAGCTTTTTCATAACCATGGGAAAGAAGCTGGAGCGTCTCTTTCTCATCCGCATTCTCAGCTTATGGCTATTCCGGTGATTTCTCCCTATATTCAAGGAGAGCTTTCTGGGGCAGCGGCGTATTACAAGAGTAACAAAGTGCGAGTGTACGAAACGGTAGTGGAATATGAACAAGGCGCGAAAAAGAGAGTTATTTTCGAAAATGAAGACTTCATTGTTTTTTGTCCCTTTGCTTCTCGAGGTGCTTTCGAGGTTTGGGTAGTAGGGAAACGTCGTAACCCATACTTTGAACGAATTACCGAAGAGGAAAAATTTACTGCTGCGGAAGCTCTTCAGAAGGCCCTTCAGGCCCTTTATGTAGGACTGAATGATCCTGCCTATAATTTCTATATTCATACTGCTCCTTGTGATGGTAAAGACTATCCGTATTATCAGTGGCATATCGAAATTTTGCCCCACACGGCTACGTGGGGTGGTTTTGAGTTTTCGACGGGTATTGAAGTTTCAACCATTCAACCGGAAGTAGCAGCAGA
>CAYYET010000082.1:0-3726 GCA_964471075.1 uncultured Bdellovibrionales bacterium | reverse complement strand
TCTCGTACCTTCTGTAACGCCCCTTCCTTGGCAAGATTCAACATCTCATCATAGTGCTCCATGTTCGGCAAGAGGAATCTGACATTACGATAGTCTGATTTGATACCAGCCATGACTACTTTGGCTGTACGAGCTTCTGGTGTCATTTCAGCTAAAGCACTGCCAGAATTCCGAATATTCTTGATTGAAGCTACCTTGACAGTGAAATCTTCATCCTTTTGAAGAAGAGGATCTGCATAATGCATAGCGTAGGCAGGATCAAAAGCTGCCACTTCTAACATAAAATCTTTATTCTTTTTCGCTGCCGCTGGTAATCCTTCAAGGATTCTCCCAATCGATCCCGTAGCATGACGAATCTCTTCAAGATATTGAGCGAATTCCTTCGGACCCCCAGATGAGGTATCAGAAATCTTTTGCTCGCCAAAACTCTCATCTTCTGAGATACCTAAATGCCCATGCGGTACCGCCTCTGATTCTTCTGAATGAAGCTCTTCCTCTTTGGAAGGCACCTTCTTCTCTTTCGTTTTTGGTACTTCGGAAGAAAGTTCAGAGACTTTTTCCTGAGGTACTGATGGCTCTTCGGACTTTACTATTTTGATTGGTATCGGCGAAACCTCCTGATGTTTTGGTGTGACTTCTTGTTGAGGAGCGGGAGCACCTGCCTTTCCTTGGAGCTCTGCGACCATTTTTTCCGCTTGAGCCAGTTTTGTTTCAATAGCCTTACGCTCTTCTACCAGTTTCAAAAGTTCATCATCAGGTTGATCTGGAGAAATATGCCCATTCAGTGAGGTTAGTTCTTTTTCGAGAGTACTTTTTTCTTCTTGAGCAGAAGCAAGGGCTGCTTGTTCTTCCTGAAGTTTCTGATACTCTGCCTGTAATTCAGTCAGTTGTTTGCGTTCAGCCAAAAGACGAAGCACTTCTTCATCGGAAAGGTTCCCTAGCGAAGTCCCTTCTATTTCTGTTAGTCGATTCTGATGATCACTTTTTTTTGCCATACTTTTCAAAAAATATCTCTACACTAAACTGGCCATTTCTACTAAACGATTTGAATACCCCCACTCATTGTCGTACCACGCCACTACTTTGACCAAGTCTCCATCAATGACTTTGGTCAGAGAAAGATCTACGATACTCGAATAGGGATTACCAATAAAGTCAGAGGAAACGAGTGGTTCATGAGTGACAGCTAATACTTTGCGGTACCGCGCCTCTTTCGAAGCTTCAGTCAGTACTTTATTTATTTCCTCTGCTGTAGTCTTCTTCTTCAAAACAAATGTGAAATCGGTCAGTGAAACCACAATCGTCGGTACGCGCATTGAATGTCCATCAAATAAACCTTTCAGTTCTGGCATAACTTGAGTCACCGCGATAGCTGCCCCCGTAGTGGTAGGAACAATATTATGGGCTGCAGCACGCGCTCGACGCAAATCTTTATGCGGTCCATCCTGGAGATTCTGATCAGCAGTATAGGAATGAATAGTAGTCATAAGCGCTTTGGCGATACCAAACTTCTCATGAATCACTTTGGCCACTGGTGCCAAAGAGTTGGTAGTACAGGAAGCGTTAGAAATCACTGACTCTTGCTGATATTGGTCCTCATTCACTCCCATAAGAAAGGTTGGCACTGAAGCGTCCTCCCCTTTGGCTGGTGCTGACAAAATAACTTTTTTGGCTCCAGCCTCAACATGTTGCGTTGCTCCTGTCTTGTCAGTAAAGCGGCCCGTGCATTCCAGTACCACATCCACCTGGAGCTCTCCCCAGGGAAGCTTCTTGGGATCTGGTTCCGCGTAAATAGGAAATTTTTTACCATCAATCACCAGAGTGTTTCCTTCTACTGAAACCTCCTTACGGTAATGACCGTAGGCACTATCATACCGAAGCAGATGAGCTAGAACACTGGCTTCTGTAAGATCATTAATAGCCACTACTTCCAAGTCATCCTTTTCTAGAGCAATCTTAAAAGCGGCTCGTCCAATACGACCAAATCCATTAATAGCAACTCTTTTTTTACTCATGACCGTGTATTCTCAAATAATTAGGCTTTATGATCACTTCCAAAAGAAAGTATTTTAAGCTTCACAGCTTCTTTTACGGCATCTCTCCCCTTTCCAAGTACTTTACGCAAATCAGTTTCATCTTCAGATTGGAGCACCTCTCGCAAACCACCAATGAACGCTAGTCGCGTCGCCGTATCAACATTGAAACAACTAATACCGCGCTTAATCACTTCAGCCACTCGATCATTTTGCCAGTCTGAAGCTCCGTGAAGTACGAGGGGCAAAGAAACTTTCTGAGCAATCTGCGAAAGACGATCGTAGTCAGGCTCGCTCCGTTCTCGAAAAAAACCGTGAGCATTTCCTATGGCTACTGCCAAGGTATCAATGCCCGTTTCTTTAACAAACTCCACTGCTTGATCAGGATCAGTCATATACTTTGACCAATCCACCGTTTCCATCTGCATCTCTCCAATATAGGGCACATTCCCCAGTTCAGCCTGCACCACCACCCCCTGCTTATGAGCAATATCCACAATCTTCTTCGTCATCATGACATTGTCGACATATTCCTTTCGAGAGCCATCATACATCACAGACGTAAAACCAATATCCATAGCTCGCCCCACGACTTCAAAGCTCTTCCCGTGATCGAGATGAATACCCACTGGAATTTCCGGCGCATAGAATTCAGCAATATGCTTGGTCAAATGGAAAATAGCGCGGCCACCAGCGTAATCAAAGGTCTTTTCTGTCATTTGCACAATCACCGGAGAAGACAGTTCTTTGGCTGCCTCGATAATAGCTCGAGTTGTTTCCAAATTCACGGTATTAAAGGCTCCTACCGCATAGCCACCCGCCTTTGCTTTGTCCAAAATTTCTTTGACACTCACTATCATAGAGATCGTTATTTAGTCAAATGACCTTTTTCTGCCTTTTCTTTAACAGCCTGTGTTTCAAAAATCTGCATCATCTTTACCATTTCATAAGGGAAAAGACTTTCTCTTCCTACTAATACTCCGTCCATACCTGCTTCCCAGGATACTGCCGGTAAGAAAGAGCTTTTTACTGATCCACCATATACCACCACTATCTTTTCAGCTGTTTCTGCATCAAACATTTCTGTCAGAAATTTTCGCAAGAGGACCCGTACCTGCAAAATCTCTTGGGAAGTCGGGAGGGTATCGGTACCAATAGCCCAACGAGGTTCATAGGCAAGAATAATTTTCTCTGCCTGCAGTTTTGAGAGATCAGCAAAGATACTCTGTACCTGAAGCGTCAAAATCCGATCAGTTTCTTCTGCTCGACGCTCTTCTTCGGTTTCCCCAATACAAACAATCGGCACCAAAAGATGTTTCAAGGCAGCGGTTACTTTTTTCTTGACGATTTCATTGGTTTCACCCATGAGTCCACGTCGTTCACTGTGTCCAATAATTACTGAGGTTACTCCGGCATTTTTAAGCATAAGTGGTGAGATCTCACCAGTGTAGGCACCACTCTTTTCCCAAAAAACATTTTGCGCCCCACAGGTCACTCCTTTGGGAAGATGGCTGAACTGGGAAAGATACGGAAAAGGAGGACAGAGAATCGTCTCCACATGGGAATAGTTTTGACTCTTCATTTCTCTTTTCAAGACGGTCATATACTGTTCTGCTTCGTCAGAAGAGAGCATGTTCATTTTGAGATTGCCAATGACGTAAAACATACGTTAGAGCGTAGCTAGTTTAGAGCG
>CAYYET010000081.1:0-3824 GCA_964471075.1 uncultured Bdellovibrionales bacterium | reverse complement strand
GGAACAGCGAATACTTTGGTCTTTGTTCCGGGTAAAGGAGTGGTTATTAACGAACCATCGGTAGTAGCTATTTCTTTGACTGAGAACAAGGTGTTGGCAGTAGGGAATGAAGCTAAAGAAATGCTGGGACGAACGCCAGATACGATTGTAGCCAGTCAGCCACTTCGTGATGGGGCGATTGCTGACTATCGTATTACCGAGGCCATGCTCAAGTATTTCTTGAATAAGGTGAGCGGCCGAGTGCGTTTTTTTCGTCCCGAAGTAGTCCTTTCTATTCCAGCGGGGATTACCTCAACCGAACGACGTGCCGTTATTGATGCAGCATTGAAAGCTGGGGCTAAAGCTGCTTACGTTGTCAAGGAACCCATTCTGGCTGCGATTGGGGCGGGTATCCCTATCCATACCGCTCAGGGCAACATGATTATTAATATTGGTGGAGGCACGTCGGAAATCGCTATTATCTCTTTGGGGGGCGTGGTGGCATCGCATAGTGCTCGGGTTGGGGGGAACCGTATCGATCAAGCTATTTCTGACTACATCAAACGTAAGCATAGTCTAGCAATTGGTGATCGGACAGCCGAAGAAATTAAAATGAAGATTGGTTCAGCTATTGCTCAGGTGAAGGAAGATCATATGGAAGTGCGTGGCCGTGACCTGATGGGAGGACTGCCGAAGACTGTGAATGTTTCTTCGAACGAAGTCACAGAAGCTATCCAGGACGAACTGCGGGAAATTATCAATGTTATCAAGCAAGTGCTTCAAGAAACACCACCCGAACTGGCGGCCGATATTATGGACAAGGGCATGGTGCTTTCAGGGGGGACGGCGCAGCTTAAGTATCTGGACCAACTTATTTCCAAAACGATCAATGTGCCTTGTTATGTCGCCGATGATCCAGCTTTCTGCGTCGTGAAAGGAACTGGTATCGTGCTTGAAAACTTGGAAGTTTACAAGCGGAGTATTATGCTGGCCAAATAAATGTAGCCTATGGTTATAGGGATCGATGCTTCCCGAGCGTTTTTGAAACGACGAACGGGTATTGAAGAATACGCGTATCAAACCATCAAACACTTACGTGATGTTGTGCCATCAACGGATCAGGTTATTTTGTATGTCCGTCGGAAGATTGAGTGGCAAAAGGGGAGAATAATTTTGAACTACCCTGAGATTGATTTTTCTCTTCCATCACATTGGAGAGTTCGTGGCATTTGGGCGCCACGTTTTTGGACACAGATAGGACTGTCACTGGAGATGCTTTGGAAAGCACCAGGTGTTTTATTTATACCAGCGCACACAGTACCCCTTATTCATCCAAAACGTACCGTAGTCACCATTCATGGCTTAGAGTATGAGTTTTGTCCGCAAGCGTATTCTTTTTGGGATCGTTTGTACATGCGCTCCTCTATTCGCTTTTCGTGTCAGGCAGCAGAAAGCATCATTGCCGTTTCAGAAAATACAAAGCATGATTTGATGCGTCTGTATAGTGCTCCACAAGAAAAGATCTCAGTTATTTACGAGGGATACGAACAAGGAAAGAATAGAACTAGACCATATACACTGAATCAAAAACCGTATCTCCTTTTTATTGGACGACTCGAAGAACGAAAAAATATTATTCGTATCATTGAAGCTTTTGAGTCTTTAAAAAAGGAACACGATATTCCTCACCAGTTAGTTCTTGTAGGGAAACCTGGATATGGTTATGAAAAAATACAGACAAAACTTTCACGAAGTTCCTATCGTTCGGAAATACACGAGAAAGGATATATAGGTGAGGAAGAAAAATGGTCACTTCTTGGTGGGGCGGAAGTATTTCTTTTTCCTACGCTGTATGAAGGTTTTGGGATTCCGATATTGGAAGCACAATCGGTAGGGATACCAGTGGTGACCTCAAATACCTCGTCCCTTCCTGAGGTAGCAGGGGAAGGAGCAGTTTTTGTTGATCCCAAGAGTTCGGAGAGTATTGCCCAAGGGATACAAAAAGTCCTTTTCGACCGGGATTTTCGAGATGGTATAATAGTAAAAGCGACCCAGAATGTGAGCCGCTTTAGTTGGGCGCAGTGCGCCAATGGTATTGGACAGAAGCTGCTTCGCTAGCCGGTGACCCTTGCGGTCGCCGAAGCTTCGGAGTTGGCCTTGCCGGAGTTCTGCTTCTCCAGCGCGACGGCGATGTCGAACAGGCACTTCACGATGATCGCGAGTCCAGCGGTGGCGACTGCTATCAAAGTTGACACCAAATGCGCTGGATCGGTTTGGAACAAGTGCTCGCAATAGCGGCCAAAGGCTACGCCAAGGATTGCGGCAAACAAGTATATGGCGATTTGCTTCACGGATATCTCCTCGGGAAAGAACGGGTAAGCCGAAATTGACCTACCTTACATAATAGCATATTTTTCATAAAATGTCAATAGTAGAATTATGGCTAAAATAAAAGAAAAAAAGATAGCTTTAGTCCATGATTTTTTGGTCTCATATGGGGGAGCGGAAAGGGTTTTTGAAGACCTGTGTGCTTTGTATCCAGAAGCGCCTCTCTACACTCTTCTGTATGACCAGAACCGCATGGAAGGTCACTTCACCGGCCGAACCATTCGCACTTCTTGGCTTCAAGGATTACCGGGATTTTTGCGACGACGCTATCGTTTTCTCCTGCCGTTTTTTCCAGCGGCCATAGAAAGTCTGGATCTCCGCGAATTTGATCTGGTGATTTCATCTTCAGGGGCTTGGAGCAAGGGGATTGTGACACGTTTGAATACTACCCACGTTGCCTATCTGCATTCGCCCATGCGTTATGCTTGGGACTATCATGAGGACTATGTGAGAGAACTGGGCGGAAAATCACGACGCAGTATCTTTACCCGGCTCTTAGTGAGCTATCTTCGTCTCTGGGATAAGCAGGCAGCTGAACGACCGGATATGCTTCTCGCGAATTCCAAATTTACCAAAGAGCGGATCAAAAAATATTATCGTCGCGAAGCAGAGGTAATCTATCCTGGTGCTCTCATGTTGTCAGAGAAGCAAGGAGTTTTGTTTCAAGGAGAAAAGAAACGAGAATATTTTTTGGTAGTTTCCAGACTGACTCGTTCCAAGAAAGTAGAGGCGGTAGTGGAAGCCTTTAATAAACTAGCATTGCCGCTGGTGGTTGTAGGAACAGGACCAGAGGAAAAGAAACTGAAGAAACTGGCGGGGAAACATATTCAGTTTACTGGTTTTGTGACGGATGAAGAGCTGGCGAAGCTCTATCAGGGGGCGCGAGCCCTGATTTTTCCTTCGGAAGAAGATTTTGGCATGGTAGCCGTAGAAGCCCTGTCTTTTGGGGTGCCGGTCATTGCGTTGGAATACGGAGGTATCAAAGAAATTGTGCAGCCTGGCATTACAGGAGAATTCTTCCATAGTAACGCTCCAGAAATTATTGCTGAAGGAGTACGGCGCTTTCTCACGAAAGAAGGGCAGTACTCTGTGGAAAAAATGCAGACTTCGGTTAGTCATTTTTCTCATAAAAATTTTGAGGAAGCTCTGTATGAGAAGGTAAAGACGCTTCTATGAATATTATTGGTCATGAATCAGAACGACAGTTCCTTCACGAGGCGGTGAAGACAGGAAGCGTGACACAGTCATATCTTTTTTGTGGTCCACGCGGAATTGGAAAAAGTTTATGTGCTCTGGAGTTTGCTATGCTTCTCGGTGGTGAACGAATTTTTAAACCAACCAACGAAAGAAGGAAACTTTTCGTGTCATGGACCTTTAGGCCAGGGGAGAAACAAAAGAGGGGGATAACCAGGGGGAAAAAATTTTTTCCCGAGCCGGTGAGCAGGGGATTGCCTTTC
>CAYYET010000080.1:0-4022 GCA_964471075.1 uncultured Bdellovibrionales bacterium | reverse complement strand
CTACGAAAAATAGAACGAGTGATCCGTGTTCCTGGCTCTTCCCGTTGGGAAAATGATCTGGGGCATTGTTTTCATCTCACTATGCTCGCCTGGTACGTTTTGGACACGACGCAGAATGATTTAGATCGTGAAAAGGTGCTGCGGTATGCCTTGGCCCATGATGTTATCGAGGCCTATGCTGGTGATACCTATATTTATAGTAAGGATCAGGAGTTTCTTGAGAGTAAGTCTACGCGTGAGGTAGAGGCAGCAGAAAGAATTGCCAGAGAATTTCCTGAAATGCCTGATCTCCATGCTTCACTGGCGGCCTATATGCAAAAATCTGATCCAGAGAGTCGTTTTGTCTATGCTCTCGATAAAATTGAACCCATACTTCATATCTATCTGGATCAAGGAAGGACTTGGAAGGAAAAGAATATTACGCTTGATATGCTCTATCAGGCAAAAAAAGATAAAGTAGCCTTTTCACCATTGGTACAAACTTACTTTGAGGAGCTGCTCGCACTTCTGCGAAAAGAAGAAAAAGAACTGTTCTCAGAATCTTTGTAAAATATAAAAGGCCGTTCGGATACCGAAGGCCTGCATCTTTTTGGTGGTTTCCTGCGTACTAACAGGAAGGGAGGCGAGGAGGGGAGAGGGTAATGAAGAAGCGTTGTTCTTATTGTTATGGTATCCAAGCGGATACCTGCTCCCTTGTTTAACCCCTCAACTCGCACCTCAAACATATCATGACTCGTACTATGTTACAATAGGGTTACAATCGTATGAAAAAGCCTCTTCTTCTCACTCTGACTATCCTCATTCTTCTTGCTGCTGGCAGCACCTTCTTTCTATTTCAGAAAAAACAGCCTACCAAACAAGTTTCTAAGTCTTCTTCGTCATCTTCTACTGCTGCACTACCTCAAACCGAGGAAGAATTACAAAAAAATACCACCACACCTGGAACAGCAGCCCGACTTACTCTTCGTGGTAAAGATATCCTTGATACCAACGGTAATCCTATCAACCTGCGCGGTTTTAGCTGGGGTCGTTGGGGAACGGCTCAGCCAGGAGATGGCAAAGAAAATGCCGATCAAGGAGCAAGTATGGTACGTATCCCACTGCGCTGGTGGGGAATATATGGTGAAGAAAGTATTGATAGCCGTGATGATGCCGCTCCAGGTCATATAGATCCAGATCATTTGAAAGAACTGGACCGTATGGTGAATGATGCTTCCGCAGCTCATTTGTGGATTGACCTTTTCATTGATTCAGATTGTGGTCAGAATGGCACACAGGAAGATAAGGGGACAGCGAAATACTGTGATCCCGAAGGAAAATATGGTAGCACTGGACGTAATTTCTGGAGTGACCGCGAATCCCGAGCTCGTTTCATTGAAGTCTGGAAATTTGTGGCTAATCGTTATAAAGATACGCCATACATTGGTATGTACGAGCTTTTGCCAGAACCAAATCCAGCAGGGTATAGTCCAGCAGATGTTTCACAGTTTTACCAAGAGCTTATTGCAGCGATTCGCCCTATTGATTCGCGAACACCTTTTCTTATTGGTGCCTACAAAGGCTACAACATCAAATCAGTAGAAAGTGCCTATATTAAAACATCGGTACCAATTATTTATACCGGTAACCTCTTTGTGTATACTGAGCGTGGAAGTCTTGCATCCGTTACCAGTAATCTAGAGGAACGGCTCAAAGCCCTGACGGATTTTCGTGACAAATATCAGGTACCGGTGTTTGTACAACAAACAGGAGCCCGTTCTGGAGAAGACCCGGGAGGAGCCTATGCCAATGCGGTCTTGTCACTGCTCAACAAGAATCATGTGGGTTGGGCGTGGTGGACCTATCGTCAAGAGAACTTTGGTGATGGCTTTAGTATCAAATACCAGAATAAAGATGGTTCATGGGTGATGAAAAATGATCTCCTGGCTATTGTTTCAAAGTATTTCAAGAACTAAGCTTACATCGTAATCTGTCCTCTTATGAAATACAATAAGCTCGTACGGGACAAGATCATAGAAATTATTGAAGCCAAGGGAGAGGCGGCCACATTTCATATTGCTGACCAAAGTGAATACTGGCGTAAACTTAAGGAAAAGCTTTCTGAAGAAGTGACAGAGTTTTCTTCAGCTGAAAGTCTGGAAGAAATGGCTGATGTTTTTGAAGTTATTACCGCTCTTCTTGCTGAGAAAGGGTGGACTATTGAACAGGTGGTGGGAGTCCAAAAAGAAAAAAGAGAAAAACGGGGAGGCTTTGAAAAAAGAATTATTTTAGAGGAATCATAGGTTTTTCTTTCGAGCGTTGACATGGTGAGAAAATTCTCCTATCCTAGAGTGTTCCTCAATGTGGGGACACTCGTTCTTTGGAGACGACCATGAAACAACTTGATCGGGTGAAGTTTGTCACCATCTCTGGGCGTACGGGAGTGGGAAAATCGACGTTGTTTGAAGCTCTTCTGAACCAGTACCCAGATGTTTTTCAGCCAGTGCTGAGTTATACCACTCGGGCACGTCGGGTGGGTGATGAATCGGCGTATCGGTACTGTACTGAAGAAGTCTTCCGAGCACTGGAAGAAAAAGGCGAATTTGCTTGGACTGCTACCGTATTGGGGAATCATTTCGGAACCCTCATCACGGATTTGGTGACGACTCAGGAGGCAGCAAAGACTTCCTTGATGGTCCTCACTCCGGAAACCATACGAGTGTTGCGATACACCATCGATCCTTCACGCTGTTGTCATTTCTACCTTCTTGCTCCGCCAGATGAAATTGTCCTGGAGCATCGTTTGAGAGTTCGAGGCGGTATGTCTCAGGAGATGATTCGGCAAAGGTTGGCTGAAGATCGTACTTGGGATGGCGAAGCAGAGCGCTCTGGGCTCCCATTTCAATTCATTCCCTCGACCCTTTCGAAAGAAGGAGTGTTTGAGCGGGTGGTTGAGTTTCTGAAAGGAACTGAGACTTGAACGCAAGCGTTTTTAATCAAGGAGTCGAGTGACTCCTTTTTTCTTTTGTCTAAGAAAGGTATAATAAAGAGAATAATGTTTCTTCATATGGGAAACAAAAAACTCTATACGCTAACGTTTATTGTTCGTGATGGGCGAGTACTGCTCGGTATGAAAAAGCGAGGCTTTGGCGCTGGACGTTACAATGGTTTCGGAGGAAAGGTAGAAGAAGGGGAAACGATTGAACAGGGAGCCCATCGAGAGACAAAAGAAGAATGCGGCATCGGGATTACGGAAATGGAAAAAGTTGGTATTCATGAGTTTGAGTTTGCTGATAAGCGAGGCGATATTTTGGAGGTTCATGTTTTTCGGGTGAAGGGTTATAAATGGGAGCCAGTGGAAACAGAGGAGATGAAACCAGAATGGTTTGAAGAAGAAAATATACCCTTTGATACTATGTGGCCAGATGATCGCTATTGGTTACCTCTGTTTCTCGATGGGAAAAAGTTTCGGACTAAGTTTCTCTTTGGAGAAGGGGATAAGGTACTAGAACAGCATATTCGAGAAGTCGATTCTTTGACTTAAATAAAGCATTTCACTGAGACCCTCTTTACAGAGGGTTACTTTTATGCTATTCTAGGTTTCCCTGAAGAGCTATCTAAGGGATTGGCCCAAAGAGGTTTTGTAAGGGAAACCAAGGAGAAAATCCGATGTCGAAAGGAACCATGGCGCGTTTGGCTGTGCTGAGTGCGGCCGTTCTGGCGGCTGCTCCAGGCTACACGGCCCCACCGCCACCCTCCCCACCGCCGAAGGCGCAGGACGAGGGTGTGGCCAAGAAGCCGCAGATGCCTCAGGTGCCGGATGCCGTCGCCCAGGTCGTCATGCCTCCCTCGCTGGGGATGACCAGCGTGAAGAAGCCACCGCCTCCGAAGGCGCCGGAACGCTCCGCCTAAGACCGTGCGGAGAACCACTATGCTAAGGGTTACTCCTTAGCCCTGCTCGCAGTGTTCTGATCACAGGACCTGCGAGCTTTCTTTTTCTTTATTTAAGCCATATTTCCCATATTGACGGTACTATTTTTCTT
>CAYYET010000079.1:0-4029 GCA_964471075.1 uncultured Bdellovibrionales bacterium | reverse complement strand
GGGAAGCGAAAGCTCTTCTGGACACGCTTCCGATCTAGAGAAACGAAAACCCGCACACACAACGGCATGATTTTATAAATCAGCCGTTTTTTCTTATTTTAAAATCCCCTGGGTCATAAAAAGTAGGGGGGTCTGTAAGAGACCTTATAAATCTTTTAGATTTTTACTTAATGTATTTTTTATTTTTAAAATAATGTCACTTAATCATTTTTATGATAATACCAGCAGGGGGAAGGCTATCAGTTATAACGCACCACTTATTACAAGCAGTTTCTTTTTAACCAGATTTCTCTCTGTGAGAAGTATATCTAATACGTCTTATAATGTAACTTATGAGACATTATGTATGGAAGAAAGGTGGAATAAAGCTAAAACGTATAAAGCCCTCTATTTTCTTTCTTTTTCTTAAAAAATGAACGCGTATAATTGTTTGTAAGGCGTTTGAAGAACTTCTGGTGTACATAGACCCCTCTTTATTCTTTTCATTTCGAATTTATTTTTTATAAAACTTTTTTGTTTTCGTGTACATATGGATAATCTGATTGAGTCTTTACAGGTATGAAAAACTCCCCTGCTTTTTTCTAAAATATCAGGGGAGTCACATGTTCAAGATCAGCTATTAGTAACGGCTTTCCTGTCTATCCTCTGGCCAGAAATGCGTCTGTCAGCCGACGGATACCGGAGGTTGGCTTGTTAAGTTCTTTGAACCATCTCTTTTCGAGTTCGCTGTCACTGAGCTCGTGCTTCATGTGTGGCTTGCTGATTCGCCAAGCCAAATCGAGGCAACGAATGACTGGACCAAATCGGTCTGCTGCATCAAAAAGCGCTTGTGCGAGTTGATACCGCTGACGTTTTTGATCAGCTTGTGCCTGTTTCGAAATTTCTTGCCAACAAGCCCTGAGGATTCGAAGCATGACATCGAAACGCAGTCTGGCAATATCCTTGCCAATTTCTTCTGGACTGCGAGTGCTATCAAGTGTTACAGAATGAACTTTGGTGGTCATGTTTGCCTCCGTCGTTGAAATGAGGTTGTTAAGAAACGTTCATTACCGCTATCCTAGTGAGATCGCAGGAACTTGTCAATTTTCTTCCATAGGAATTGATGTGTTATATGGAGATGATGGCCACCATGAGGTTTTACGTAATACGTAGCACCGGTTGCTTCGACAAATGGTAGGAGAGGATCCATAGGTACTACTTCATCATCTGCAGCATGAAGAATGAATATTTTCTTTCCGTCTACTTTATCTGTCATGGTAACAGGATTATAAAAATCATTCTTGAGAAGTTTCTGCCAGTCTTTTGAAGAACGGACACGATAAGCGCCTGGATATCCTTGCTCCAGGAAACGAGCATGTGGATGAAGCGGTTCCTTACCTTGGTCAACGCTTTTCCAATCCAACACTGGAGAGAGAACAATAACTTTTTTCACCATCGGATGTTTTGAATTTAAAAGTACCGCTGGTCCCCCGAACGAACTACCGAAAAGATGAATACTTGATACCTTCAATGGTATCTTCTCTCCCGAAGCAATATCCCTAAGAGATTTCTTGCGAGAAAGTTCGGTAAGAATATCATGTAAATCGTCTGCTGGAGAGTTTTCAAGAAAAGAGCCAGAACTTTCCCAGGTGCCACGATAACGAAAAAAGAGAGCCAGATAGCCTCTTTTGGTAAGAAAACGTAGAAGATCATGTTTCACCGGAGAACTCGGTAAACCCCCTGCTAAAACAGCAACTTTTCCTGTTTGATGATCAGGAAATAAAACTTCAGCAATGATTCCCCTAGCAAAAGAAACTCGGGTGGGATAGGAGGAAATCTTCATTTACTGATAGATAATCATTTGGTCAATACGGGTACTGCTATCAGCTCCCAATTTACCAATAAGTGAACGAGAAGTACCAAGATAGATGTTTGGACCAAAGTAGGGATCATGAACGATATAATCTTTGTTATCTTTGCCGGTAATAACCACGTAGTGACCTCCCTGATTGTTGGTCTTTTTTATGTACACAATAACAGGGTTGTTCTTTTTCAGATTAGAATCGATAGTACTCCAGCTTACGTTACCATGAGAAACTGAGGATATCAGATCAATATCTGGTGACCATGAGCCGGGCCAATTGATGAGATCGTAGGAAAAAATAGGTTCCTTGGCCATTTTGCCAGGGTCAGTACTAGAACCATGATTACGAAAGACCATAGAAACCGCTGTTACAGCACAGCCATAATCTTTCATGAGGGTACGAGAATTTCCAATGGTCTTATTCCCCCATCGTGAATCTCGTTGGGAGAAGTACCAGGAAGTTGAAGCCCATTCATCTTTGTCAGGAGTTGGATAATCTTTCAAGCTATCCAGTACCTCGCTCAAGTCAGAGGCACCGCTAAAGTCAAAGAGCTCTTCCTTTTGTGCTTCTAGCTTGGCTACCTCTGTCTGGTATTTTGCTTCTTCAGATTTGGTCTTGAGAAGTAAGTCGGCCTTACTTTTTTTACTAGCTTCCAAAGAATTATTACGCTCATCAAGATCTTTGTAGAGGGCGTCAACTTCTGTCTTCTTTTGGCTCACACTTTGATGTTCTTGAGTGAGACTTTCACGCAGTGTTTTTACCGAATCCAAAAGATCACTGACTCGATAGCTAATATTAGAAGTCCATCCTTCGCTCTTGAAATACGCCAGGGATTCTTCGGAAGTAAGAAGAAGTGGCGTACTGTCACTAGAGTAATCAGAATAGTAGACCTGCATGAGAGCTGAAAGAATCTTCTTCTGACGGTCAATCAATACACTTTTTTCCGCAATCCGCTGAGTCAAGCTTTGGATCTGGTCTTCCAGGTCATGAATCTTTTTAGTAGTTTGATCTATCTCTAGCTGCAGCTTCTCTATCTGAGCGGTCA
Source organism: uncultured Bdellovibrionales bacterium (assembly GCA_964471075.1). Taxonomy (GTDB): domain Bacteria; phylum Patescibacteriota; class Minisyncoccia; order Moranbacterales; family UBA1568; genus UBA1568. The sequence goes on along the minus strand of CAYYET010000079.1, from coordinate 1,140 downwards.
ACCCTTCAATCTGATCAGTAAGGGTAGCTCCCTGGCGCTGTTTGAGCTCAATAATTTGAAGATAGGCCTTGATTTTGGCAGAATACTCTTCGCAGCTGTCCTTGGCATCCCCTGAGAGATCATCACAGTCACTGGCTTGGATATGCGTTAAAGGAGAGGGAAAGAAACTTCCCAAAAGTAAAGTAGAAGAAAGAAGAATCGAGGAGAGTTTTTTGTTTTTTGGTATCATAGCAGCACCTTTTATTGTACCATAGCTGCCATTTTCTCTCTAGGAAAGCATTTCTATGGCTTTTTCAAGCCTTTGTATACTTTTTTCTTTCCCGAGTACCCAGGCCACCTGAGCTGGTGAGGGAGAGCGCTCAGCACCAGTCAAAGCTACTCGGAGAGGCCAGAGAAAGTCGCCCCGTTTCTCACCTGCTGCTTCGAGAAGTTTTTCTTCCAGTAGTCCAATATCTTCCCAGGCAGAATCAGGTAGTTCGTTCAAAAGAGCGAGAGCTTGTTCTAGCGCCTGTTTCGTAGCTTTGTCATCATTTTCTTTCCAACGAAGGAGGTTCTTGTTGTAAGAAAGAGTATCAGTAAAAAAGAATGGATTGGCCTCGCCAATATCAGCAAGCTTAGTCAATCGTTCCTGTTCAACCGCTAGCACCTTCTTGAGAGTTGTCTCTTCGGTATTTTTGAGAAGTTCTGTATCAAGAAAGCCACCTTCCTTTGCTCTTGTATAGAGTTCATCAAGAGAAAGCCTTTTGATATAGGATGCATTCATCCAATCAAGCTTTTTGAGATCGAATACCGCTCCAGCTTTATGAACATTAGCGAGATCAAAAGCTTTTACAAGTTCCTCGAAAGAAAAAATTTCTTGTGTATTTCCTTTACCAGGATTCCAACCTAAGAGCGCAACAAAATTTACGAGTGCTTCTTTGAGATAGCCTTTGGCGAGATAGTCTTCTACTGCCACATCACCTTGGCGTTTCGAGAGCTTACTTTTATCTGGATTGAGAAGAAGTGGCAAATGGGCAAACTGCGGAATTTCCCACCCAAAAGCTTCGTACAAGAGAACATGTTTCGGAGTACTCGGGAGCCAGTCTTCACCGCGAATAACATGAGTAATTTCCATAAGATGATCATCGACGACACTTGCTA
>CAYYET010000078.1:0-4105 GCA_964471075.1 uncultured Bdellovibrionales bacterium | reverse complement strand
CTGATTCGTGGGATGGATGTTGACGACGGTACAGCCAGCCATTTCGCTGTGCACCTCCACCTTCTTGCCAGAGGCAAGGGCGAAGAGCAGTCCAGCGTAGACCGTCTGCAAGTTCTTCTTGGCATCGGTCTGGCTGTAGTAGTTGCCGTAGTAGTAGACCCACTGCCCCGCAGTACAGGTACTGAAACCCGTATCGAGCTTGAAGAGCAGGGAGTCTGGCATGTAGGAGGGCTCGATGGTGATGACCTTGGCAGTCACATCGTAACCCGCGTAAGCCGGGTTGATGCCACAGGCGAGCAGGATTATCAGAGCGGCAGAGATGAGAGAGTGTTTCATTGCGAACTCCTTCAGTCTTCGAGAATGAGATTGATGATGGGGATAAGCCAGGCGAAGTCATCGACCTTGAAGACCGCTTCTGTTGAGCAGTTGTTTGATTCGATTTCTTCTCCGACAGCATTTCCCGTGTCAGCACACACGATGATGTTGTACGTTCCTGGGGTTGTAGGCACATACAGACCTTCTGTTTCTGTATGCGTGCTATCAGAAGGCAGACTGGACGCTTGAATCGTATCCGAGCCCACTTCCTGCTTGTTACTGTCTACTTTTTGACCATTGGAACGGTAGAACTTCACCGTGATGGCCCCCGTACTGTTTCCTTTTCCGGTGTTCTTGGCTTGCCCTTTCATCTGGACATGTTCACCGGGAGAGAATGTCGTCCTAACGTTCCCGGCATCATCAAGCAGCCACGCCTTGTTCATGATGAAGTCGGGCAAGGCTGTCGTGTAGTCACCACCACCAATACCGTATTCACACAGAGGAGACAGTACAAATGGGGCATCCCAGCACTGTTTCCATAAGGCAATGTCATAGGTAACGCACCGCGAGTCCACAGGCGCAGCACGAATGCAGCTATCTATGAAGTACGGGCTGTTGATGCCAATGACTGAATACGAACTTGATGGTGGGACAAGGAAACCACGCACAGGGTAGGGAGTAGAAGAGTACGTTGAATCTCCAGGGTTGTATTTCACTTTCACTTGAGTCCAAGAGCCTGAGTACTGTTTGACCCCTACGCCATACAGCGGGTTTCCGTCCCAATGCCAGTTTGAATGATCAATGAGAATCTCAGACGCACTCACTATCTGCCTCACGACCCCCACATGTCCGTAAGGATTACCGCCCCACGAGTTGAATACGATGATGGAGCCTACCACTGGGGTTGAGGATTTGGTGTAGCCCGTGCTCGTGAACGTGGAATCATCCCACCACGTTCTGGCATCACCATACGAGCCAATGCCTAGTTCGGTAGCCACGTAGTCCGTACACCATACCCACCTGTTCGCCGCTGCTGCGCCCACGAAGGCCACAAAGGAAAAGAACAGGGCGATGTTCCGAAGCATCTTCAACATTTGGTAACTCCTATTCCATTGTCAACAAAACAAAAAGCTAATCAGGATGACTAGCTTTCGGGAAAAGTATAGGTTACGGGAGACAGACTGTCAATTTGACTACTCAAACTTTAGGCTTTGGATAAGCTGATCAAAAGCTTCTTCAAACTCATCAGAACCAAGAGATTGCTTCTTAATAATGAGTGCTTTCTTTAATTCAGGTAAAAATACATAATACTCTTTACCTCCTGATGCGCCCAAAGTTGGCTGAGGGTTGCCATTTTCATCATATTCAATGGCATATTTCATAACTTTAGCAGTCACCCCTCCAACAGTTTCTTCATCTAATCGAAGATTAGGATTAGAAAGTTCTTTTTTTGCTGTATCAATATCAGAGATGTAAAAATCAATTTGAGGAGCAGGGCCAATATAACCAAACAAAGTATTCGATTCGCCAACTGAAGCATTAGGATAACGACCAACACTTTTAGCTCGTTCAGCCATAAATCTCTTCATGTCACTGAGAGTCATCTTCTGAAGCTGATTCCATGTAAGATGAGCATAATCAGATACTTGTTTGTCTGGAAACTGTTTTGCATCAGAACGATAGCTGGTGGCTAAAAACTCACGAAGCTCCTCTTCGTTCATTTGTTTTTCACCATCATTTCGTGTTTCTGTAATCCAATCTTTAGGAACTTCAAAAGAAAAAGATACTACGCCATCACTTACCTTCACTGATTTAGTTGTTGTGGTATCAGTTGGATTAACGACTGACTGATTCTGAGTATCTTTCTTCATCATAAACCACTCTCCTACTACAAGGAGAATGAGAATTAAAAGAGCTGCTAATAGAACATGCTTTTTATTCATATTACATAGATAACATTACTTCTAATACAATGTCAGTTCCCTTATTGTGTGTCAAGTTTATTAAATCAAAAGAGGCTCTTTCAAGCCTCTTTCTTAGTCTGCTCCAGCTATTGGATGAAGTTCGAACCTGTTTAGTTTAGGAAAAGAAAAAAGCCGCTTGGTAATACCAAGCGGCTCCCTGCAGAGGAAATTCAAGTGACCCTTTGCAAAGCTTGATCAATGTAAGAGGCGGGATAATAGGCGAGCTTGTCGCCTGTCGACTCACCTGGGTCGCCTGCAGTACCCTGTGATCCCATTCCGTACAAATTCCATGTGTCGTCGAAAATAGGACTCCCAGAGAAGCCTGGACGGCTGTACAGAACTGCCAAGTTTAAACGTGACCATCCAGCATCAAGAAGTGTCTTTATGCGACGAAGATTATTGCCGGGGACGACCTCTCTTAAAGCTTCCGATTCTGGAGACATAAAGAAGTATTCTGGAAGAACTCGTACAGGCGTCTGCTTGGCAACCCGAATCGGAAATAAGGCTTCGCCGGTCACATTACGGCAATTATAGAGCACCCTTGGGAACACTCGTTCTTGTTTTGGTCGCCGGAAAATGATCGGCCGATATCCAGGCCTTTGTTTCGCGATGAGAAAGATGAGATCGTCTGCTGTACTCGACGAGCAAATGATCCTCTCGATCTCTGCCTCTGTTCCATCAGCAAAAGCAAAGACATACTTCATTGGATCATTTCCGAGAACAAAAACATGTCGTGCAGTGACAATCACTAGTCTCTCATCAGAAAGAGTGCTATGCACAAATCCCATCGAACGTCCCTGGGGATAGGTAGGACGACAGGTAATGGTCACGAGTGGCAATCGTACAACTGCTTCAAAAGCTTGCTCGACACTTGGCAATTTTGCCATGATGCTCTCCTCTCGTTTGTTAAAGAATATGGAAGCGTATCGTATCTTTAGGTTTTTGTCCATAGTAAAAGAGGCTCTCTCAAGCCTCTTTCTTTATCTGCTCCGGCGGCAGGATTCGAACCTGTTTTGGGTAAGAAAAAAGCCGCTGGGTGATACCATACGACTTCTGTGATTACTTCTGGAGCCTAGCCCGATGCATCAGAAGTGGCACTACGATCAGTAGGCTCCCCATCGTCATGTAGACCGGGTACGCATACTGGGAGAGTGTCCACTCTCGAATCCCGAGGAGGTTTACAGCACTGCCGATACAAAACAATCCCCAAGGGAACAGTGGCTCATCGGCTGGCGACTTCACCGTGTGACGGATCTGAGGAATGATTCCCATGGCATCAGCCAGAAGTCCGCCAAGCAACCCGAGTAAGGGGTTGCCTGTCGTTTTCCAAACAATGATGGAAATCACACAAAAAATCACGCACATTGTTTCAAGCCTGGTCCAACGAAATTCGCCGTACTTGAGAGCAAGAACGAAGATGATGACCGGATTGATGAGACCCATCCATGCCGCAAGCAGTGTTGTGTCATTTCTGGCACCAGATTCATAGTAGGCAACCAGAAGTAGCAAGCCGAGCACAGCCCAGATTCCCCATGTTGAGAGGACAGGACGTGGGACTGATCGCTTGTAGATGCCCCACATGTAGGGAATACCACTGATGGCAATGAGCAAGGCGGATAAAGCGCCCCATGAGAAAACAATTTCCACGATGCGCCTCCAAAAAGTTGTTGATGAACAATGTTACCAATTTGTAACTGAGAAATATAGCATTTTTCTCATCTGACGTCAATACATAAATACAAAAAGAGGCTCTCTCAAGCCTCTTTCTTAGTCTGCTCCGGCGGCAGGATTCGAACCTGTTTTGGGTAAGAAAAAAGCCGCTGGGT
>CAYYET010000077.1:0-4114 GCA_964471075.1 uncultured Bdellovibrionales bacterium | reverse complement strand
CCAACCCAATGAATCACCCTTCTCCAGGGTAATAGCGATCAGACCACTGCGACGCACATTTTCGAAATCCTCTAATTTTGTCTTTTTGATTGTTCCTTTTTCGGTCGCCATGAACAGATATTTATATTCACCACCCTTCTTGAAGGAAATGACGGCGGTAATCTTTTCTTCTTGAGAAAGCTGTAAGAAGTTCACGATGGCCTGACCTTTCGCCGTACGTGACGATTCAGGAATTTCATAGCCCACTGTCTGGAATACTTTTCCAGAATTCGTGAAGAACATAAGGTTATCATGCGTTTCAATAGAAAGCACCTTGGCAATCTTGTCTTCTTCTTTGGTGGTGGCGCCAATCACTCCCTTACCACCACGCTTCTGCACCCGATAGACACTTGGATTCATGCGCTTGATGTACCCATCTTCGGTCAGAGTAATAATAGCTTCTTCGTTCGGAATCAGATCCTCTTGTCTAAATTCCCCCACTCCACTTTTAATCACTTTGGTTTTGCGTTCATCACCAAATTTTTCTCTCACTTCAAGAAGCTCCGTCTTCACTAATCCTAAAATCTTCTTGCGGTGTTTGAGAAGATCCTCCAGATGAGCAATCAGTTTGTACTTTTCTTCCAGTTCATCTTCGATCTTCTTGCGTTCCAAGCCAGCCAAAGTCTGCAAACGCATTTCGAGAATGGCTGTTGCTTGCAATTCAGAAAGCTTAAATTTCTTCATCAAGTTAGCGTGGGCTTCTTCCTTGGTTGGCGACTTCTTGATGGTTTCGATAATAGCGTCAATATGATCCAAAGCTTTCTTCAAACCTTCCAAGATATGTGCTCGATCCTTGGCTTTTTGCAGATCATATTCCGTGCGACGCACCACTACTTCTTCGCGATGCTTCACATAGTGTTCCAAAATAGATTTCAGGGTCAGAATCTGTGGATCCACGCCATCTACCAAAGCCAACATATTGACGTTAAAGTTCTTCTGGAGATCCGTCATCTGGTAGAGTTTGTTCAAAATCTTCTGTGGGAAAGCTTCTTTCTTGAGCTCAATAACTAAGCGTACGCCGTCCTTATCAGACTCGTCACGCAGATCCTTAATGCCCTGCAGCTTATCGTCTTTCACCAACTCCGCAATCTTCATAATGAGCGACGCCTTGTTAGTGGCATAGGTCATTTCAGTGATCACGATCTGGAATTGCCCTGATTTCGTTTCAACAATTTCTGCTTTGGCCCGATTGAGAATTGGCCCTTTACCAGTCGCATAGGCCTCACGAATATCTTTGACGTTGTAAATAATGCCCCCCGTTGGAAAATCAGGTCCTTTGATGAATTCCATGAGATCATCTACGGTCGCTTCTGGATGATCAATAAGGTGACAAATACCATCAACGAGTTCTCCTAAGTTATGCGGCGGAATATTCGTAGCCATACCCACGGCAATACCCACCGTACCATTCAAAAGAAGTTGTGGCAGCTTCGCCGGCAGCACTACTGGTTCGTCATGCATGCCATCAAAGTTCGGGGCAAAATCAACCGTATTTTTTTCAATATCGAGCAGCATTTCTTCGGCAATAGCCTTGAGCTTGGCTTCGGTATACCGATACGCCGCTGCACTGTCACCATCCATAGAACCAAAGTTTCCTTGCCCCCATACCAATGGATAGCGCAAAGAAAAGTCCTGGGCTAGACGCACCATGGTGTCATACACGGCCGTATCACCATGTGGATGGTATTTTCCCAGTACTTCTCCAACTACCGTCGCAGATTTACGGAATTTAGCTCCAGAGCGCAATCCGGTAGACCACATAGAATAGAGAATGCGACGATGGACAGGCTTCAAACCGTCACGCACATCCGGCAAGGCACGCGCCACAATCACGCTCATCGCATAATCCAGATATGACTGTCGTACCTCATCTGTAATAGAGCGTGGCTCTATTTTTCCATCATGAAATGCTTGTTTCTCTTCCATAGGCACTCGTTAAAAAGTCTTTCTTTGGTTTATTTACTCGGCGCAGTTTCTTCCCCTTGAGTGGTTCCATTTTTTCCGTTCAATCCTCGATCAAAAAATTCGCTGCCGCTCACTCCTTGATTTTCTACTCGTAGTGGTGATGACTGCTTGAAAAGGTCATTAAGCGAAGGAGCGCCCCCCGTTAGATCTTTCCCTTTTTCTAAAGTCCCTGGAAGATCTTTGGCAGCGGTAGTGACGCTGTCCTGAACCGAAAGAAGCCAAATCCCTACAATAAGTACCATCGAAAAAGAAACACAAAGCATTACATAGCGCTTACGTACCTCTTCAGGCTGATGACGAATAGCTGCAATTTTCTTCTCCAGTGAAAACTCCATACGTACTTTTACAGAGAACTTCTACACCCCTCGCTCTAGTAACACCACTTCAAGCTGCTTACCTTCCAAATCCTTTTTCTTCAAATTAAGCTTGGGAAGTGCTTCTTTTGGGCAACTGCCCATGGCGTCACAAAAGGCTTTTTCTGATTCTACCGGCAAAGTCAGTCCTGGGAGTTTATAGTGCATGGGAATAACAAGACTAGGCTCAATTTTTCGTACCAATTCAGCAGCTAATTTTGGATCAAGCGCTCCATCTCCCCCTACAGGAATAAAAAGGATATCAACGCCATTAAGTTTATCGAGGATCTCCGGAGAAAGATCATGCCCCAAAGCTCCAAGAAAAGCTACATGAATTTCTTCGCTTTCAAAAACAAATACGGTATTTTGGCCACGCAGTGTCCCTCCTTTGTCATCACGGAAAGAAGGAAAGCCAAGCGCAGCAATACCTTTTGCTGAGTACTCCCCTGGAGCATCTATCACCGCTGGTTCTCCTTTGAGGTTCTCTTTGACCGCTTCAGTGTTACCATGAGTCAAAAAAACGACATCCGCTTGCCCCTGAGGAGAGCGCAGTCCTGAGCCTTTTTCCAAAAGATCCGTCCAAATGATGACATCATCGGTAGCGCGCCCAGCTGGTTTGGTGCTTATCTTGAAACAATAATCACCGTAATACTGAATATTCATACAAGAAATGCATTATTGTACATCTATACTAGCAGAAAGTGGGAAGCTCTACAAGGCTCAGTTTTGCCTTTTCTAAGCCATTGCCTACCCTTCTAAGCTCAAAAAAGAAGTCGAGAAAGAAGAAAAGGTTTCAGGGGCTTGCCAAAGGGAAAGAAATACGCTAGAATCGGATGAAAGCTCGTTTAGGAGCTTGGCTAATTGGATAACCACAACTGAATACGAGGGAGCTTTATCCTTCGATTCCTGTCTCGTTTCCAAGACGCCGTTTGGTGTTTTTTGTTTTTTAGAGGCACTTTTTATTTTTAAGACGGGCGTGCCCCTCGTCAGTATCTCCATAAATATGTCACAAACCTCTCAAACAGCTCCTTCCCTTATGGAAGAGTTGCTTACCCAACACGTGGTAGAAATACCAGAAGTGGGCGATGTTATCCCTGGTACCGTCATGTATGTAGCTCCGAGCTACGCCCTCATTGACCTTGGCCCTCTCGGAACCGGTATCGTTCTGGGAAAAGAAATGCGTGATGGCCTGGGTCCAGAAGGCAAACTCAAAGTTGGCACTACCGTCACGGCTACTCTCGTGAGCTATGAAAACGAGGATGGGTATATTGAACTGTCCATTCGTGAAGCTTCCTATGAAAAATCTTGGGAAGATATCGAGCACAAGCTCACAAATCGTGAAGTGGTTACCACTAAAGTCTCTGAAGCGAACAAGGGTGGTCTCATGGTAGAAATTAACGGCATCGTCGGTTTTCTCCCGGTATCTCAACTTTCCAGCGAACACTATCCTCGTGTTGAAGACGGAGACAAGAACAAGATCTTGGATCTTTTGAAAAAACTGATCGGTCAAGAAATTCAGGTGCGGATTCTTGATGCTGATCGCGAAAGTGAAAAACTGATCGTTTCCGAAAAAGCAGCTCAGAGTGAGAAGGAGCGAGAACTGATCAATCTGCTCCATGTTGGCGATGTGGTTTCCGGCGAAGTAAGCGGCGTAGTAGACTTCGGAGCCTTTGTAAAGTTTACGCCTCCTACCTCTGAAGACGGCAAGAAATCAAGCGAGAAGCTGGAAGGGTTGGTTCACATTTCTGAACTGGCCT
>CAYYET010000076.1:0-4165 GCA_964471075.1 uncultured Bdellovibrionales bacterium | reverse complement strand
CCCTGACCAGTTCGAAACCGCAGCTTTCAAAGACTCTTTGACAGCTAACGAGACCAGAACTGATGGCCACTCGAAGGAAGATGAGCTTTTCCGGATGAATTCCTGACTGGGCCAGGATAGAAGGCTCCTTGAGCCGCTTCATCATTTCGAGTACGAGACGCGTGGCTACCTTGCTTTTTCTGTAGCGTTCGCACACAACCAGGTCGGTAACGAATCCCCACTCGGCTTCCTGGCCCGTTTGGATTATGGCGCAAGAAGCAAAGCCTATGGGCATGTCCTGCTCGCTTTCGTTAGCGAAGGCAATGAAACAGTACTGGCCCCGGCCAGAGTGCTTGACCACTTCATATGTCAGGCTTCTGGGGATATGTCTGGCGCGAAACTCCAGATCCTGCAAACGAGTCTTGCTCGCACCACTGAATGAATCGATGCTAGCTACCGATCTTGTCAGAGGCATGTAGGACGATTCGAATCGAGTGATTCCCAGGTTCATGGCCTTCTCCTCGCTGGTTAGGTTGGTGGGTGAGTGATAAATGTCAAAGAGACTCTTTTTTATACCTTTTTTCCTCTCTCTTGTCAAGGAGAAATTATCATGGTACAGTAAGTGCCGATATGGATGAATTTACTCCACAAAAAGATACTCGGAACACCATAAAGGTGTGTTTACAAGAACACTGCTGCCAAAAGGGTGCTCAGAACGTTTTTACGGCTCTAGAGCAGGGTTTTGCTCCTGAAGAAGCCTTGGTAATGGAATCGCCACGGTGCCTTTCTCAGTGCGAAAATGGGCCCAATATTGCTGTTAATGACAATATCGTAGTGGGAGTGAAACCTATCTCAGTAGTGGAGACGGTCCGGGCCGAGTTAAATAATCCTTCTTGTAAAGCAGACGGCATTGGTTCACGAAGCATTGATGATCTAGACGATGTTTTGGATGATCTTTTTCCTCAAGTTTAGACCTTGACAAAAGTGACGAAAAATGATTATATACAAAGTCGATTTTTAACCGACATTGATCAACCTCTTCCTTAACATAAGGAGACAAACATCATGGGAAGAATTGTTACAACCGTACTACTGGTTGCTTTGGGAGTGGTAGTCACTGCTTCCTACGGTAGCGAGTTGGCTCGGAAAATTCAGGAGGATTTGAAAGCGCATCCTGACAAGATGTGTGAAATTCTCGCTCCTGTTTCTGACGCTATCGCCAGACTCGATGTGCCTTTTGGCGCTCAACAGTCGAAGGAAGTGATTTGGCGTGATACGACACCGCCCAGCTTTCATGTGGTGCTGGCTCTCATGCAAGGAGTAACCGTTGCTCCGTGCAGCGGTCAAGAGGGAGAGATTGCCATTCGAGCTATTCGTTTGATCGAGCGTGATCCAGCGACGGGTGGTGAGAAAGTGGTCAGTGAGGTCATGGACTTCTCTTCCGTCAGTGGAAAGGCTGCGTTCAAGTATGAGCTTTTTTCAAGGCTGCCGATCTGGTACTCTGGAGCATCGTCCCAGCCAAATGAGAACACGGTGAAGCGTGACGGGTCGGAGCTACGTATCAATCTCAGTGAAGTACCGACCCAGATTTACCACGGCTGGACCGAACCTCAAGTTCCTGCCAAGTCGGGTATGAATTATTTGGTAGAAATGGAAGTGAAAATCACCGGCTCGGCGCGTCTCCAGATGGGGATCGACTACTGGAAAGCGGTTGGATTGCCGTTCAACGGCTTTGACTGGGAATGCCAAAAGAGCAACAACTGCCAAGGCTACCTGTCGAACTGGTATGGCCCGACCGACGGTTACCAAACCATCCGGGTCCCAGACGGTCTCATGAAGTAAAGAAGGGGTATTCAAGCGCTGTGTTTCGACACAGCGCTTTTTCTTGTCAAAAAGAGGGGTGTGTGATAGGGTACGGTGTTAACTTTTTCGCCTCTTCCAGGTATGGAATTGACTGATTGGCAGACCAGAACAAAGGAAAAAATACAGGATTTCCAGATCCTTCTTGATGACCTTCTCACCAGGGAATACTCTCCTCGTGAGTTAGCTCTGTTATTCCTTGCAGCCCTTCTCTGTGGTGCTTTGATTAAGACTGTGGCCAGTAGTACGCTCACCATCGGTTTTGATGACTACAAGCTTTCTCGTGATAATCGATTGGTAGATCTGAATGTTCTTGAAAAGCAGTTGATCAAGGATGGAGGGACTATTGCTACGGCTTCGGCAGCCACTCCTCATGGGGAAACGTGTTCAGCAGAGAATCAGTAATACTTACTCCTATGCAAGAAGAACTTTTTCAGAATACTGGCGAGAAACGCAAGAACCTCTTGGCTATCGCTATTGTTTTGGGCGGTTTATTTGTTGGCAGTCTCTTTGTAGATTTTGTACAACTGATAAGTGGTGAAGGATTTTCTTCCTGGGCGACCAAGCACTATAATGTTTTGGAAACTTCTGGAAAAACTTGGGTCGGCTATGGCGATCCAAAGGTAGAACTTTCAGTTTTTACGGACAAAGATTGTAGTAATTGTGATCCAAGTGAAGCATTGGTATGGCTCCGTCGCGTGGTGCCAACTCTGGAAGCGACAAGAATTGATGTTTCTGAAGCTTCTGGCAAGCAGACTGCGGAGCGTTTCGGAGTAGTTACTTTGCCAGCATTTGTGTTTTCAAAGGACATTACTGATACCAGTTTCTACGCGCAGGCTTCGAGTCTTTTTGAAAATCGGGACAATTATTACTATTTCGACATGGGTAAGATTGGTTTGCCTGTTGGAAAATATTTGAAGCTTCCCGAAGTAAAAGAGAGTGATGTGGTATCTGGATCTGATCAGGCAAAAGTGACGGTTGTAGAATTTTCTGATTTCGAATGTCCACACTGCAAAACACTGTATGAAAATGTCCAGAAAGCTGTAGCCAGTTATGGTGATCAGGTGCGAGTGGTCTTTAAACATTTGCCGCTGCCATTTCATACTCAGGCAGAAAATGCTGCGCTTGCTTCTCAGTGTGCCTATGAGCAGGGAAAATTTGATGTGTATGCTGATTATCTCTTTAAAAAGCAGTCTGAATGGAGCAAAGCCAATGGGCTACAGAAGTTTAAAGACTACGCTTGGTGGCTTAAGCTTGATTTTCGAAAGTTTAGTCAGTGTCTGGATAATGGAACCTACAAAGACGTAGTCAATCAGGATAAAGAAGAAGCCAATACGCTTCTTCTCTCTGCGACACCAGCCACTTTTGTGAATGGCACCTTTCTCGATGGAGCTGTCAGTGTAGATGATATCAAAACTGCTATCGACGCTGAACTTCGTTGAAGTAGTAAAAAACAGCCCTCTTCAGGCTGTTTTTTCTATGGATCCCAATATGAGCCGATGACCAGGATTGAACTGGTGACCTACGCGTTACGAATGCGTCGCTCTACCAACTGAGCTACATCGGCATAACGAAACTAGTGTAGGGGAAAAGTCAAAAAAATTCAAGAGATTCCTTCTCCCGTGAGGGAAAATTTGGTATACTATGATCTATGAGTGAAATGCACGACAAGATAGCAGTTCTTCAACAAAAATTCCTGCAGTTGCAGGACTATCTTTGACTTTGCTTCGAAGGAAAAAAAGATCCAGGAATTGACAGAAGAGAGTGAAAAACCTGGCTTTTGGGATGATCCACAGAGAGCTGGTCGAATCATGCAAGAGAAAGAACTCCTTCAGAAAGAACGAGAGTCTTTTGCTTCATTGAATCAGGCTCTGACTGACATGGTATCTCTTTCTCAAGAAGAAGGAGATGAAGCTCAAGTCCTCATAGCAGAAGAGTACGAAAAGGCTGAAAAAGTCATTCATGATTGGGAGTTTAAAGCTCTTTTGGGGGGTGAGTATGATCGTAATAGCGCTCTTCTTACGGTGCGCAGTGGGGCCGGAGGAGTGGATGCTCAAGATTGGGCAGAAATGCTGCTTCGGATGTACCTTCGTTATGCAGAAAAGCAGGGCTTTCGAACGAGCGTGATTGATGAAAGCCGAGGCAGTGAAGCGGGTATAAAAAGTGCTACCATAGAAATTGATGGCTCTTACGCTTATGGCTATCTCCGAGGTGAAGCAGGCATTCATCGGTTGGTACGATTGTCTCCGTTTAATGCCAATAGTATACGCCATACATCTTTTGCCTCGGCAGCATTGATGCCCGTGGTCGAAAGTACTAATACTAC
>CAYYET010000075.1:0-4598 GCA_964471075.1 uncultured Bdellovibrionales bacterium | reverse complement strand
AAGGAGTATTTTTATTATTTGACACTAACTGAGTTCGGAGTACCATGAGGAATCATGTTCCTAAAGGAGGTTTCCATGAAGAACGTGCTGTTCTTTTTGACTCTGAGCGCTGCTCTGCAGATATGCTCACTCTCCGCTTCAGCGCAGTGCACGGCGCCCTGTGTGTCTCCAGAAGAATGGAAGTCTGGTACGGGATTTGACTACCGCCTGTCAAAAGCTCTGACCCGCGGCGATAAGCTGGTGTGGCCGCAGGTGAAGTTAGGGATCACGGCTATCAGCGTGTCTCGAACACCTTTCATGACTCAGGAAACAAGCCCTTGGCTCTCTGATGATTTCTTCCAGCCTGGAGTTCAGATCAAAACGAAACTCCTGCTCCATGAATATCCAGATCCATCGGACGGGAAGTTGTTTTTTGGAAGTATCCGTGTGACTCGGTGGACAAGTGGAGGATCGGGCTGGTGGCAAGCACCAAAGGGTGGATTTACGGTTTGGTTGATCTATGAGAAACCACTGTAGATTCTTTTTTAGAATGAGTAAGTAATGAGGTACTCGTAAAACGTGTGCCTCTTTTTCTATCCAAAAAGAGTTGACAAGACCTTAGAAGGGAGTAGTATGTGGAGTTCAGTTCTTTACATCGTCAACAACGGCCGGAAGGCCCTTTTCGGGAGACAATCATGAAAGCGAAAAGCCTTGTTGTAGGGTTCCTGTTTTCTTGTCTGGCCCTGCCGGCGCAAGCAGAATCGAAGTGCTACCTCCTCCTTGGTCTTGGCCAAAGCAAGCTCGACAAGATCGGTGCCGGCTACGAGAAGCAGCTGTTTGCTTCCGAACACATCACCGGTGGCTATCAAGCCGACGGAACCAGTCGCACCACTCACTTTGGTGTGAGTTGTGATGTGAATCGCTACTTCGGCGGGGATATTGAATATCGAGATGGATTCGGTGCCGAGATCGATTCACAGGGCTCAGTTCATCTCTCTGTTGATGGCAAGTCTTACCAGGTCAACTACGGAGGGATGACCTACCGATTTGCCTATAACGGGCAGTCCTACGACGGTTCGTTTGATCTCAAGCGTTATGCCAAAATGCGTGGCTATGCGCTGAGTGCCCGAGGAGGTTATCCCTTGACGGAAGACTTAACTCCCTACGTTCGTTTGGGAGTGTTGGTCGGTGTTCAGTACGCAGGCTTGACCTCGAGCAAGTTTGATGGCATGGCGGTAACGACTCAGGAAAAGGGAGGGTATCTTCCCATTGTTGGTGTAGGCATTGACTATCGTCTGAGTAGCAACTCGCGCATAGCCATCGAAAAGGAGTGGTACAACCAGCGCCTTTCCGAAGTCTCACTGAAGCTTCGCGTCGGCCTCTAAGGCCCATAGCGCTTTCATCGTAAAGCGCTTTTTTCATGCTAAAATAGCTCCATATCCCTTATTTTTTATTATGGCGAGCCTCGTATTTGATATTGAAACCGTCGGAGAGAATTTCGATGAACTAGATGAAACGAGTCAGGATGTTTTGACGCGCTGGATCAAGCTGGAATCAGAAAGTAGCGAGGATTACACAGCAGCACTGGGAAATTTAAAGGCCGGAATGGGTTTTTCCCCACTGACTGGAGAGATTGTAGCTATTGGGATTCGTGATGCAGAGCGCAAGAAGGGCGCGGTGTACTTCCAGGCTTCGCCAAAAGGAAAGGAGCAAAGTTTTGAAGAAGGAGATTGTAAGTTTGAGGTCATGAGTGAGAAAGAGATGCTCCGGCGTTTCTGGGAAGTGGTAGAAAAATACGATACCTTTGTAACCTTTAATGGTCGAACGTTTGATGTACCATTTCTTATGGTGCGTTCAGCTATTCATGGTATTCGACCCAGTAAAAATCTTCTCGGGAATCGTTATTTGAATTATCATCCTTCCAATGCTCGTCACATTGATCTTTTGGATCAGTTGACGTTTTATGGGGCTCTCCGCAAGAAAGGAAGTCTGCATCTGTGGTGTCGAGCTTTTGGTATCGAGAGTCCGAAAGCTCAGGGAGTTGACGGTGACGATGTCAAAGCGCTCTATGAAAATGGAAAGAGTGACGATATTGCTCGTTATAATGCTCGTGATCTTCAGGCGACCGCAGAACTCTATCAGCGCTACCTTCAGTTCTTACATTTTTAGTCTTGCCTTCCCTCTTGTTTCTTGGTACACTCCCATCCATGTCAGTGATCTTTTTGTATGCAGATTGAAGAAGAACTGAAGTCTTTCAAGGTTCGTCTTGACCCCCTTATTGAGGCTTATTTTGAACATGTAAAGGAAAATGGTCTCAAAGAAGATGCGCTGGTGGCCGAGGCTCTGGATCATGCCAAAGAAATAGTCTTGGCAGGGGGAAAGCGTCTCCGTTCGGCTTTTATGTACTACGGCTATCTCGGTGCCGGAGGAACGGAAAAAGAAAAAATGCTCAAAACATCCATGAGTGTTGAACTGATTCATTCGTTTCTTTTGGTTCATGACGATATCATTGATCGAGATGATGTTCGTCACGGGGTACCAACACTGCATCGGCGCTATGCTACGCTCGGAAAGCGATTCTTTGGACCCATCGATACCGATCATTTCGGTATGTCCATTGCTATTATTATGGGCGATATGCTCTATTCCTTTGGGAATGATATTATTTTTACTTCGGAATTTTCCAAGGAACGAATCTTTCGAGCGTTGTCACGTTTGCAGAATATCGTATCTTTCACGGTCGTAGGTCAGGCGCGAGATATTTATATGGAATACAAGAAGGAGGCGACCGAAGAAGAGATTCTCAATATGTATCGCAATAAAACGGCCAAGTATACTGTTGAAGGACCGTTGCATCTTGGAGCTATTTTGGCGGGGGCAGAAGAAGACTTACTCACAGCCTTTTCTGAGTACGCCATTCCCGTGGGGATTGCTTTTCAAATTCAAGATGATATCTTAGGAATATTCGGCTCTGAAAAGCGTATCGGAAAACCGGTGGGTTCTGATATCGAAGAAGGGAAGATCACTATTTTGGTTGCTCGGGCACTAAAAAATGGTACCAGCGAACAGAAAAAACGCCTTAAAGAGATTTTAGCGAGAGGCCCAGCCTTAACTGAAAACGAACAGAAAGAGTTTCGGGCTATTCTTGTCGATACGGGTGCTTTTCAGGAAGTGAAAGAGCTGGCTCAAAGCTATATTGTTTCCGGTGAGAAGGCACTAGAAGTTTTGAAATCCAAAGTGACTCCAGAGGCCTATGAATTTCTTGCCGGCGTGGCCCAGTATATGACTCATCGTGAATATTAGTAATACTATGACTGATTCCTCTCTTCTTCATCTTCCCCGCCATCTCGTGATTATTCCTGATGGGAATCGTCGTTGGGCAGCGGAGCGTGGTTTGGAACCCTGGAAAGGTCATGAAGCCGGGGCCGAGAATACTGAAAAACTCGTACGAGAAGCACGTCGTCTAGGTGTAAGAGAAATTTCTTTCTGGGGATCTTCCTTGGAAAACCTCACCAAGCGACCTTTGGCAGAAAGTCGGGCCCTTCTTCAGATTTACGAGACCTATTTCAAAAAACTTTTGACCAGTGAAGATATTCACCGGGATAAGGCCAAGATTCGTTTCATTGGTCATTGGGAAGAACAATTTCCTGAATCACTCAAGAAAGTACTGTACGAATGCTTGGAAGCGACCAAAGACTATGATCAATATTTCTTGAATTTTTTTCTCGCGTACAGTGGTGATGATGAAATGAAGCTGGCTATGGAAAAAGTAGCTCAAGACCTCAAGCCAGGAGAAAAAGTGACGGATACTTTGGTGAAGGATCATCTCATGACCAAGGATCTTCCACCAGTGGACTTTCTTGTTCGAACTGGCGGTGAGCCTCATTTGTCAGCAGGATTCATGATGTGGGATATGGCCAACGCCCAACTCTTTTTTTCGGAAAAACTCTATCCAGATTTTGACGAAAAAGCCCTCCAGGAAGCTCTAGAAGACTACAGTAATCGGGCTCGCCGTTTCGGAAAATAAGTCAGGAAAGCCTCATTGTTGACAGATTTTTTTTATCTGCTACAATATAACCACGTTTTGAAAAACTGCATAGATACAGGAAAAAGAGAGGGTTTGCAAGAGACGCATCTCAGGAACGAGGATCGAATTGCTTACCAGACAAAGACTTCTCTGTTTTTGTGTTCTTCTGAGCTCTTTTGAGCTTATTCTCTTGTGTCAGGTGGAGTATTCATAGACAAAATATGGCCAACAACAAAGAATTGATTCGTGTCGAAGGGGAAGTCTTGGAGACACTCCCGAGCACTACCTTTCGCGTTCGTCTTGATAATGGTCACGAGGTACTGGCTCACATATCTGGTCGCATGCGGGTGCACTACATCCGTCTTCTGCCAGGGGACCGAGTGACGCTCGAAATGAGCCCGTATGATTTGTCCAAAGGAAGAATCGTTCATCGCAATAAATAGTCCTCTATGAAAGTGAGAGCTTCTGTTAAAAAAATCTGTGCTCAGTGCAAAATTGTGAAGCGCCAAAGAGTGCTTCGCGTCATTTGCGCCAATCCTAAGCACAAGCAACGCCAAGGATAATTTTTCTCATACATAAATTTTCGCCGTTA
>CAYYET010000074.1:0-4695 GCA_964471075.1 uncultured Bdellovibrionales bacterium | reverse complement strand
TTTACCTGATCATTAAATTCCTTTTTCTTTTCAGAAACTTGCCCCGTTTCAGCATCCAGCGTTCGAATAAGTGCGATTGTATTATCGGTATCTACCAATACGACAAATCGAAGACGATCAATAGTATCACCAGGCACCGTATAACTTACTTCTGTACTCACTTCTTTCAAGCCACTGGTCCCGTCTTCTTCCATCCGTTCCTTAGAAAGAACCTCTTCTTGTCTAGTAGTTGGCCACGCTTCTTTGGCGTAGCGATAATAGACAAACCCACTCAAAAGCACTACTGCCGCAATCAGTATACTGCTCTTTTTAATACGCATACATAAAAATGTTTGTGTTTACTTTTTTATTATACCACCAGAAAAGAAAAAGCTAGCAGCATACTATGCTCCTAGCTTGAAAAATTCATTTGCGTAGGAAGCGTTCGCTCCCAACTCCAAAGAAAACTTCCAGATGATGATTACCCATTCCACGAAGGATGATGCGTCCATGAACCACTTGATTGAGCATAAATGCCTGCCACGCCCGTTCCTTTTCATTGACCCGAGACGCCAGGGTGTCCGGCGTATCTTCGGGTCGAATAGGCACAGGAAACTCGAAAAAGATGGGTCCTTTGTCATAGGGATCTTCACCATGTTCCGTGACAAAATGCATCGTCACGGCACTCTGGGTAATTTCCCCTCGACCATACGCCGCCATCACCGCTTCGTGCACATGGTGACCATACATGCCTCGGCCACCAAAGTCCGGCAAGGGACCTGGATGGATGTTCACCGTCTTGTCGGCTCGCAAACCGTGTACTGGATGAAGCCAACCAGAAAGCATCGCCCATTCTGCACCGAAGTGTTTCCAGACTTCCTGATACGACAAGGCATCGTACGGACAGGCAAAGTGCAAAAAATGTATCCCCAGATCATAAGCTCTTCTTCTGACCCCACCATTCATATGGTTCGAAACCACACCGACAATGGTGGCGTCCAGAACGGGTGGATCCGTGCGAGAGAGTTCTACCAGTTCCTGAAATCCCGAGCCGCCACCGGTAGCGGTTCCGGAAGCAAACACCAGAATTCTTGGCCTTCCTTCATGCAGATTCCTACTCATGAGACGCTCCTTGGTTGAAAGTACGTTATGAATATTGGTTTCTACAAGAGAAACCGGCCGAAAAGAACTTCCCCCGAGTATCGCAAAAAGAGGAAGGGAAGTCAATAAAAATGCAAAGCTCCTGGTACCACATGGGTAACAGGAGCTTGGGGTTGCGAGGCTGCTTTACAGCGAATGCTGGTGCAAGCAGAGCGAAGTGCCGCGGGAGCGGAAGCCGGCGCGCCGGACGGACGAGGCCGTCGGCTCAGGGTCGCGGATCACGAAGTGAGCCAGGGGCTTTGCGGGGCGAAGCTCGGGCTTTTCACCGGTACCTTCGCGACCCACCGAAGCCTGGATTCGGGAACTGACGATCTCCTGAGACGTGTCCGGCTGGCCGTGGCCCTTGATGCACGCTGACAGTGGTGACAGTCATTCTTTCGCTTCTCCTCTTGGTTGGAAAAAACGCCATAGTGACAAACTCAGAGAGTCAGCCACATGAGACGCTTTTTCACTTTTTTAAGTAACTATATATTATAGCTCTTTTTTACTATTTTGTCAATAAGAGAAATACCCTCAGAAAAGGGTATTTTCGGTATCAAGACTTTTGAGAGAGAAGAAGGAAAACCGTTAGCCTTCCTTCTTCTCGAAGAAGACGACCCAGATGCGCAAGCAACTGAGTCGCCCCAGCGCACGCCTCGGCCCGAATGCCATGCATCGACACACACCCGGGCCATTTTCGCGCAGCAGAGCGAGGCACCACCCATGCTTACTGCGCATTGCCCCCGTAACGCAGGCGCCGCTGAAAAACCTTGGAGAGAAATCTCTCTCAAGAATCTTGATGATAAACTGTCAGAGAACGTGAGGAAAATGTAGCAGAAGGCTACATCCTCTGTCAAGAAATTTATTTGGTGGATTTCTTTGACCTCTTTGGGACTTTCTTACCCGCAGCTCGTGCTTCGGAAAGCCCAATAGCAATTGCCTGCTTGCGACTCGTGACCTTCTTGCCACTACGGCCGCTTTTGAGCTTCCCTTCCTTATACTCATGCATCACCTTCTCCACCTTCTTCTGCGCCCCTTTGCTATATGTAGCCATAAGAGTGTGGTTAATGATAAACATGTGAAAGAAAACCTTGGACCTTCAGTATAGCATTTTCTACTAAAAGAAAACTACTTCGTTTTCTTGAGTTCGTCGAGGATATCAAGAATTTGGGCTTGAGTCAGAGGAATCCATGGTGAAGCATCAGAGTTGGCAGCAGAAGCCGCAGGGCTCTCTCCTTGATTCCACCACTTAGCCTGAAAAGGAATACCTTCAAACAACACTCGGTCTCCGCCTTCATACGTAGTCTCTCCTGACCATTCTGGGTAGGTGCCTTTGGGAAGTGTGGGCTGCTGAATCGGTGTCTCACCAGATAAGACGGGTCCAACTAATTGCCACGGTGTTTCCCAGGACTGCAGTACTGGATTATCTGGCAGGTCATTCTTGGTCCACCACTTCGCTTCGTAGACATTGCCATGCCACACCACTTTGACTCCCTTGGGATAAGCTCCGGTTTCTTTCCAGATTTGATAAGGACTCTTTTCTGGATCATCGACAATAGGCGTGCTACTTTCTGGATCTTCGGTGGTCAGCATTCCAGCACTCTGAGTGAGACTACCATCAAAATTGACACTCAAAGCATCACGAAAACCAAACTTGGCAGTTTTCACCCCACTGCACGAATCTGAAACCACTTTTACATCAACATAGTTTTCTCCACACGGCGTATCTCGGTTAGCTGACCACATAGACATACGTCCCACTCCCTGCGCCAGAGCAAAAGCATTGAATGCAGCAGCATCTTCTGCGATAAAGACTTCATCCACCACATCATTTTGGCCAATCATTGGCGTCGCTCCGATCTTGCGCCACAGTGATTCACTACTCAAAGTAATGTTGGCCCGCTTATACAGGACTCCGAGTTGACGCTCGGTTTCCGTGAGTGCTTGTTTGGAAGCATCCAGCATGCTTTGTCCCTTGCTACGACTCTCGCCATAGTCCATAGTCATAACATTCACTCCAGCCAGATCCACTCCACCACTAAGCATATCCGCCACAACATCCGTTCCTTCCTGAGTTAAACCATTCGGGGTTACCGGCAGGGTCAGCCAGATAGCCAAATTCTTGCCACTGTCTCGATACTGTTTCTGAAGCTCGGCAATGACGGTGGCTCGTCGTTTCGAAGCCTCTTTATCTCGCAAGCTTTCATTTTCGAGATCAAGATCAATAGTATCTACGTTGTAGCGTTCCACAATAGCCCGGTAGGCAGTAAGCAGAGCCTTTTCATCCGTACAAACATGAGCCAGTTCTGAATTCAGGGCTCCCCCAAATGACACCGCAATTTTTCCTCCCTGTTGTTCTAAGCGCGCAATACGCCGATCCAGATCCAAAGCAATGGCCGCTTTATCCATGGTATAAAAAGAGCCCCACGTTGGCGTACAAGGTTCAGACGAAGAAGCCACAATAAAAGAAAGGATAACATCAGAAGCATTGCTGGAACCTAACTGTTCAAAGTTATAGGTTGGCGTGGCCGTCACATCTACATACGGCGCAAACCACGGATGATGCACGGTTACCACTTCCGTATGACGATAATGATCAACACTCAGGCTCGTACCATAAACCAATCCACCAACAATAATCAAGGCAAACAGCACACGCCACGGAGACAAGCGTCGCGTGGGTCCTGAGTACACCATTGTTTCAGAAGAAGTTTTCATACGTATTATTTTTTTCTTGCCATCATTTCATTGACTGATCCATGCGGCACCGTCGCGTTAACTTCTCCATGATACAAAACCCCCTGCCAATTGAAGTCAGCATTCTTCTCTTCAGCCGTTTGAGCAGAGCGCGGAGCCGGAACATCCACATAGAGCATGTCGGTCAGGCCGATCCAGACATCAACCAAGAGATTCTTCAGGCCAATATACGAAAAGATGGCCCACGTGGCTGCAAAAGCATTGAAGCCAGCGGCGGCGGCATTGCCCCAGTTTTCCCCTTCGATATTGCGCCACAAGGTAAAGAGTGAAAATCCTACAATAAAAATCGGTGAAAGCACATAGAGGAGTGCGGCCGTGGTGCGATCCTTCACCTTTGGCGTACGAGCAAACGGCGTTTTCTTGGTGGTTAAGCCCTGCTCAAGTGATTTGAGCGTCCCTACAATATTGACGGGAAGAAGAATCAGATTAAAACCATAGATGCGAATAATATCACTATACTTGTAGCGACAGTACTTAAGATCAATAGCCATGGCGGTAAAATACGGAGCCGCGGCAAAAAGCACCAAGGGACTCAAGAGCCGTCCATCATAGGGATAGACCAAGAGAAACACCAATCCCAGGTTGGACCACGCAATGGAAGCCATGTAATTGAGCCGCAGCATAAACTCCACTTTCGAAAGTGGCTGCCCTTTATTTTTTCTTTCCTTCATCAAGGTAAAGAGTTTTGGCAGAATAATAAGGCCTCCGTTGGCCCAACGGCGTCGTTGAATAACCAGCGAGCCAAAGTCCGGTGGCGTAGCACTGTAGCTTAAGCGTTCTGGATAGTTAATCAGCTTCCAACCATGAAGCGCAATATCA
>CAYYET010000073.1:0-4730 GCA_964471075.1 uncultured Bdellovibrionales bacterium | reverse complement strand
TTTGATTTGACAGGAAAATTTCAAGAAGTATACTTCATAGTGTAATACTATTAAACAAAAAATATGGAGATTCTTACCCCAAAACAGAAAATTGTTTTGCAGGCTATCAAAGACTTCTTTTCGGAGAATGGTTCCATGCCCACGGTCCGTGAGATCCAGGAAATGTCTGGAAAACTCGGACTCAAGCTGAAAAGTTTGCGAAGTTTCTTTATTTATCTCAACGAACTGGAAGAAAAGGGTTATATAGAACGAACTTCAGAAGATCGTGGCATCAAGCTGAAAGGAGTGACCCGAGATAGCTTCTTGGATGTGCCGGTGTTTGGTATGGCCAATGCTGGTGCGGCCACCATGTTTGCTGATCAGTATATCGAAGGATATCTCAAGGTTTCCAAACGAATTGTTCGCGACAGCCGTAATGTGTTTGCTATTCAAGTTTCGGGAACTTCTATGAACAAAGCCCGAGTGAATGGGAAAACCATTCAGAATGGTGACTTTATCTTGGTAGATTCTACCTGGAAACACTATGACAATGGTGATAAAGTACTGGTCGTTATCAATGGTATGGCCACGGTCAAAACCTATCGTACGGTTGATGGAAAAAATATTGTGTTGCTTCCTGAATCTACCGACAAAAAGCATAAACCAATCTTTCTCACCGAAGAAGATGACTTTGTGATCAATGGCAAAGTTATTGATGTTTTGAAACTCGGCTCATAGGGCTCAGATAAAGGACGAAAAGCTTTTTCCCATGATATAATGGAATCATGCGGAACGTCTATGATATCCGCCGCTTATGGCTGCGGAAAGTAGTGAAAATTTATACCTTACTTTTTACAGTCTCTCTCGGACTCTATTTTGTTTTTGCTCTTTTGGATCCAGGTCTCCTCTCCTATGATTTGAGACAGAAATTTCATGCTTTGGCAGATGATACTATTGTTGTAACGGCTACGGTTTTGGGGCCACCGGTGCAGCCCGTAGTGACGGCCACTCCTGACTGTGATGAACATACGGGTACACTGAGTGTCATGCTGGACTGGGCTGATGATCCCAATACCTATACCTACGATGTGGATCGTGATACTTCACCATTAGTTACCGGCTTATCAGCTTCTTCCTATCGTGATACCACTGTTTTGGTGAATACTACCTATGAATATCAAGTGACCGCTCATGGACCAATGGGTGCTGGATTTGCCACTTCAGATCCAGTTTCAGTGACAACGCCGGCCGAGTGTGATGTCACTCTCCCGGATCCCAGTGTCGCAATAGTCTCTTTTGCAGGGAAGAACGTGGATGCATATAAGGGTACGTACGCAGTAACTACCAAGCGCCCATTATTTACCGGGACAACGAATATGCCCGAAGCTAATATGGTCGCCAGTGTTGCGGGAAATTTCATCACGGAATTTTCGGCTAATAGTAATGGGTATTGGGAGTGGCGCCCGGCTTCTAATCTGACTTCTGGAACCTACACCTTTAGTATTACGGCCACGGATAAAAATGATACGGCCCGAACCTCTACAGCTACTCTGATATTTACCATCAAGAAAAAGGACAGTAGTAATAATGATGGAGGGGGATCAGGAGGGAATAATGGAGGAGGAAAAAAAGGAGGAAATGTTTCAGGGGAAGTAAGTGTTATTCCTGGAATAAACATGCCTGTTTCTACGCCGGTACAGTTTTCCTTGTCTTTGGAAAGTAGTGACGCTTCAGTCCTTCAGGGAAGGGAATTGCGTGTATTTTTGAGCATCAAGTCTCTTATTGAGCAGTACTTTCATATCACCATCCCTATTCGCTATAGTTTGATGGATAAAGATTACAATATTATTTTTTCCGAGCTTCGCCAGTCCTACATAACCGAGGGGGCTGAGATTCATGAATCCTTTGCTATTCCTGACTATGTGAAACCAGGAAAGTATTTTATGCAGGTGGAGATGCTCTTTAATAATCTTAGTGTCAGTCGCATGGTTCCCTTTTCAGTTTTGGGGCTTCCTCTGATAGAGCTTCCGAGCGGAAAAGCAATAACCTACGCGGATGTTATCCATAATCTTGGCTGGCTCGTCTTCTGTTTTCTGTTTTCTTTCTTGATTTGGCTCTCTCTCTTCATTCGAGAATTCGCTCTTATGCTTCGAGGCGGAAAAACAGTCACAGAATATGATCTGAAGAAAGCGGGCTTTATTCGTAAATAGAAAGGAGGTGGCGCTATGAACAGTGATGTATTTTTTCTGGGAATGGATGTAGTCACATTGGCTTTATTTTTGCTCGTATTGGTTTTTTCGGTGGGTATTGTTTGGCGAGTAGAAAAGGAGCTCGATAGAGCGTATAAGTTTTTCGTCGTAGCTGCTGCCAGTGTTATGTTTGCTGATGTGTTAGGACTTTCAGCTCCTTTTCAAGGGCCAACGATGATCGCTCTGTCAAAAATACTCCGATTTATTGGAGCGGTAGCTTTTCTGGCAAGTGTTTGGTGTATGCGTGATATCGTCCGTCGTCTTGATAATGAAAAGAAGTAAGATTTATGGCTTATCTCACTACTCCGAAAGTCGTCTTTCCCATTGATCCCTACAAGGTAAATGGCGCGCCCTTTGGAAAAAGAGCGGTCTACAATGGGGTATTTTGGGGTGTTCATTTAGGCGAAGACTGCATAGTACCGGCGGGAACGGATGTGCGAGCGGCCGGTCGCGGAACGGTAGTGTACGCAGCCCTTCATATTGGGTCAGCAGAAAAAGGAAATTGGGGCAATATTATTATCATTCGTCACAAACGTCCTCGTTCCAAGGAAATATTCTATTCTTTGTATGGTCATCTTGGAACGATCTTCAAAAAGATTGGAGACAAGGTAGAAATGGGAGAGCCGATCGGTTTTGTTGGAGAGGGTCATACTCCAGAGAATGGCTTTTGGGAAGCGCATCTTCATTTTGCTATTTATACGGGACCATGGAAGGAAGAGGTGTTGCCAGGCTACTGGAAAGACGATGAACGGCGTACTCGGCCAGAATGGTGGCGAGTGCCCAGTGAATTCATTATCAATTACGCGACTGATACCAAACCAAAAACCGCCTGAAGGCGGTTTTTCTACAAGTGCGCTCGGAGGGGATCGGTCACAGATAATCCGTCCACCGTCGTGACCGGATTTCCGCGACCCCGGCTCGTGGTTTCGCGTGCTCACGAAACATCACTCCGCCTTTCTCACCCCTCCGCAAGCCAAGCAGTTGGCTTGCTCCGAGGCCATTCACTTCGTTCATGTGCGCTCGGAGGGGATCGAACCCCCGACCCTCTGGTTCGAAGCCAGATGCTCTAATCCACTGAGCTACGAGCGCATTTTTGAGCCTAGGGGCTCAGTTTCCTACTGTACTGGATTTTTCCATTTTGGTCAATCAAAAAGACTACGGAGAAACTGGCGTTTCGTGTAGAGATTACCTACTAGAAGGGCCGTAAGATAACTTTCAGTAAAGTGAAAGAGCAGGCCCAAGGAAACGAGAACACCAATTATACATCCATAGATAACTTGTTCCTTTTGAAGGACGGGCGAGGTTTTGGGCTCGGGGACCATGACGAGGAGGTAGAAGAGGAGTGTGCCTTCAATAACGATAGGGGTAGGATTTTCACCCAAACAGAGAAAGAAACTGACAATAAAAGAAAGGAGAGTGGCCAGGATTAAAGGAATCTTTTTGTATTTGTAGGCTACATAACCAGCAATAAAAAGCGTGAAGAAAGCAAAGATGCTCACATCAGTATCAAGTATCATGAAGCGTGGCGCCTGATTCGCACCCCACCAGGAAGGGAGAATACCAAAGAAGCTGACAATGACAGTTCCTAAAGCGGCAGGATTAAAAAGAGGACCTCCAGGGGCACGGAAAAGATACTGAGCACCTTCTGTCACTATCCGAACGAGAGGGAAGTACCACCACGGGGATGTTGGATCAAAAAGAAGGAAGAGAATGAGTGTGGTAATCATCCGATGCTCCATCCGAAAGGTAGCGGTCGGTTCAATAAAACGACGAATAAAGAACTGTGTCAGCCAGCCAGCGAGAAAGAGGAGAGAGAGGTTTCGGATTTGGATAGACCATAAGACAGGGTCACTTCCGCTCCAAGACCACGAAGCAAAAAAGGCAAGAGCCTGTAAAAAGAGTACCAGAATGTTGATTGGAAGAGGCGAGAGTTTCATGGTATTATTGTACAAGGTTATTATTATTTTTCAAATCTATGGCTGTGGTAACGAAAAAGACTGCTCTTATTTGGTTAGTGCTCGTTGCGGGAGTAGCCGCATTATGGAAGTTCGTGTGGCAACCGATGCAGGAAGACAAGGAAGCTATGAAGACTCCTACCCCGACTTCTTCTACGCAGCCAGTGGTAGGAAAGGGTGCTCCTATGACTAATCCGGCCTCCGATTCTATGGTTACTACAGCCACTCCTCCTGCGGGTCAGAAAAATCTTTCTGTGCAGACGCATTATTCCAATCCTGGAGGAGGCGATGATGTAGCTTTTATGTTGATGGTGGATGCTAATGGAGTGATTACTCAGGCAACGACTGAAGTATTGGCTCATAATGATATTTCTAAAATGCGTCAAGCTGCTTTTGCTGCAGAACTTCCCAAAGTGATTGTAGGCAAGAAGTTGAGTGACTTATCTTCTATTGATCGTGTCGGTGGTTCTTCTCTGACGACGAAAGCCTTCAATGATGTGTTACCGCAACTGAAAGCCCAGTTGTAGTCTTTGATTCATGGAAACTT
>CAYYET010000072.1:0-4938 GCA_964471075.1 uncultured Bdellovibrionales bacterium | reverse complement strand
AGGCTCTTGCTAGCGGTTGTCTCACTTTAATTTTTTCAGAAGTACGCAATGAAAGCCCTACATTAACATACCTTCTTACTGTCATCATTTCTTCACCTAATTTCTCATCAATCAAACTCTTATTTACTTCTGGATAATCAACCAAATGGACCGATTCTTCACCGGTCAGGTTTTTATACATTTCTTCCGACAGAAATGGTGTAAACGGTGCCATTAATTTCGAAAGTGTCACCAGTACCGTATAGAGTGTCTGGTAGGCTTGTTCTTTATCATTGTCATCTTCACTCTTCCAGAAACGCTTACGACTGCGACGGATATACCAGTTCGAAAGATTATCAACAAATGGTGCAAAAGCCCGCGTGGCACGGTTGAGCTCATAACCCTCCATAGCGCCATCAACTTCTTGAATCAAGAGCTGCAACTCCGAAAGAATCCAACGATCAAGCAAATTCTCCGAAGGTTTCGCATCTTTCTTTGGTTCCCAGTTATCGATCGAAGCGTACGTCGTGAAGAACGAATAGGAATTCCAGAGCATACGGAATACATTACGCACGATATCTGAGAGATCGCGTTCAGAGAAATTTAAGTTTTCGGCAGCTACGACTGGTGACGACAAGAGATAGTAGCGCAGAGCATCGGCACCATATTTGTTCAAGATATCCATTGGGTCCGGATAATTCTTGAGCCGCTTCGACATCTTCTTCCCATCTTCAGCCAAGACAATACCGTTTACGATGACATTTTGAAAAGCCTTACTTTCTTTGATACCGGTACCAATGACGTGCTGATAATAAAACCAGGCTCGCGTCTGATCAACACCTTCAGCAATAAAGTTGGCTGGAAAGGTCTTTTCAAATTTTTCCTTGTTCTCAAAAGGATAATGATCCTGAGCATACGGCATCGAACCAGAATCAAACCAGGTATCAAGGACATCTGGGATACGCTTCATCGTCTTGCCGCACTTTTCACACGGTACCGTCACTTCATCGACGATATGCTTGTGGAGATCTGCTACTTTCACGCCGCTTACTTTTTCAAGCTCTGCTACCGAGCCAAAGACGCGTAGTTCTCCGCACTCACATTTCCAGATTGGCATGACAGAGGCCCAGTAACGCTGACGACTAATAGACCAGTCACGTGCTCCTTCGAGCCACTTGCCCCATCGTCCTTCCTTGATGTGTTCTGGTGACCAATGAATATCTTTGGCCAGTTCGAGCATCTTGGGTTTAATTTCTGTCACCTTCACAAACCATGAGCTCGTTGCATAGTTCAAAAGCGGGGTATCACAGCGCCAGCAATGCGGATAGCTATGTCGATAACTTTCGTGAGAAAAGAGTAGTCCTTTCTCCTTGAGATAATTTTTGATTTCTACATCTGTCGAAAGTGGATCTTCTAAAGGTTTTACCTGCTTCCCAGCAAAATCAGTGACTTCAGTTTTCATGGTGCCGTCCATATTCACATGTTGCACCCACGGAAGCTGATTTATCTTTCCGAGCTGCATGTCATCCTCACCAAAGGCGGGCGCTTCATGAGCAATGCCGGTACCCATGTCAGTCGTGATGAAATCGGCGTGATAAATCTTCCAACCATTCTCACGATCTTTTAACGTTTCATCCTTGGCGTAGTAATCAAAAAGTGGTTGGTAGGATTTTTCAAGAAGTTCCAATCCCTTGAATTTTTGAATCACTTTTGGTTGCGGATTACGGAAACCTCCAACATGTTTTCCATTTTCAATTCGTCTTCCATGCTTAAGAGACTCTTTCATTTTTTCGAAAGAACTCTCCGAAAGAATAAAATACCCCTCCTTACTTTCTACCTTTGAATTATCACCTATATCTTCCAGAGAATCATTTTCATTTTGAACCCAAGAATCCTTCACAAGGACATACTCTATATCCTTTTTATGAACCGCAAGAGCGACATTACCTGGCAATGTCCATGGCGTAGTTGTCCATGCTAAAACATAGGTCTCATCGTTCGTTATAAAATCACCAATCGTCTGATCTGGATCAAGTTTGAATTTCACGGTTACCGCCAAATCCTTCACGTCCTTATACCCTTCCGCTACTTCTGATTGCGACAGAGTCGTTTCACAGCGTGGGCAAATGTGCATGGTACGATAGCTTTCGTAAACCAGTCCTTTATCCCACAGTTCCTTGAATACCCACCAAACACTTTCCATGAACTCTCGATCCATCGTGGCATAGGGATGCTCCATATCAGCCCAACGGCCGAAGCGGCCGATCACTTTCTTCCACTCGGCTACGTATTCGAGCACTTTGGAACGACAGGTCTCATTAAACTTCGCCACACCCAGCTGCTCAATCTCTTTCTTGTGAGTAATACCCAGTTCCTTTTCAGCAATGTTTTCGATCGGCAAGCCATGACAATCCCAGCCCCATTTGCGCTCGACACGGTATCCTTTCATGGTGAAATAGCGCGGCACCGTGTCCTTGATAGCACTCGCCACAATATGACCATAGTGTGGCGTTCCCGTAGCAAACGGTGGGCCATCATAGAAGCTATATAACTTTTCAGCCGGTCGGCTCTCGATTGATTTCTCAAAAATCTGGTTTTCATTCCAAAACTTCAAGACCTCTTCCTCCATCTTCGGAAAACTGACCTGTGATTCAACTTTTTTAAACATAGTATTAGAAAAACAAAAAATCCTTAACACGACTTGTGCTAAGGACGTCTCAATCTGCCAAAGGCAGACAGGCGTGGTACCACCTTGCTTCTCCGCTCAAGCGGACTCATTTATAGCTGTTACGGGCCAGCCCGCCAAGGTCTACTCGTCAGAGACTTTCTTCTTGGAGCTCAGGGGTGATCGCCCCTTCAATGCCTTTGTAGAGGAATAATAGCAGGGGTAAAGACTGAAATCAACCCCGAATACCGACTTCTCCCGCTACAGCAGAAAACCTCGCAATAAGAGACTTCATCTCCTCAGGAGAAAATGAGTGATACATAGCAAAGACAGGATTAAGCGTATGACCCGGGCGAAAAGTCTGAAGGTAGTAACGCTCAACCCCAGTTAAAAGTCCGGTCATATCTTGCAGCACTGATTCGGTATGAATTTCTTTGATAAGAGTCGTTCGGAATTCATGAGGAATATTCGAAGCCTTGAGAAGTTCAATACTCTCTTTGATATGATCTGATTTTACATTGCCCCCTACGAGCTTGGGATATTCAGCCAGTGAAGTCTTCACATCCATAGCGACGTAATCGACAAGATTCTTTTCGATAAGGATTCGGAGTATCTCAGGATGATTACCATTGGTATCAAACTTCACCAAGAAGCCACGCTTTTTGATACCAGCTAAGAATTCCGGGAGGTCACGCCAAATCGTTGGTTCACCGCCTGACACCACGACTCCGTCCAAGAGTCCTCGACGCTTTTCGAGAAAATTGAAAAATGTTTCTTCTTCGATAAAGCTGCCTTGGAGCTCTTGGATTTTTTCGGGCAGGACAAATTCTGGATTATGACAGAAGCCACAACGCATATTACAGCCCGGTGTAAAAGCGATGCAGGCAACCTTATCCGGATAATCGAGGACGGTGAACTTTTGAATGGCCGAGAGTTTCATGCTGTTTGCTTCCCATACTGAGCCTGAAATGACATATTGTCTGCCACACATTCCCGGAAGTGTTTGCGCGAGTAGTGTTCTGCTTTCTTTCCGATATTGAAGTGGGAGACTGGGCGGTGATACCCCATCACTCTGGTCCAGACTTCGCACCGGGTACGCTTTTCGCTCCGTTCTGCATTCGTCATAGTATTGTGTAATGAATTATTATTTTTATTATTTTTCCGCCTTGGTACTCGCATATGTTTTTCGATAAGATTCATCATATCGCTCACCGGTAATACCAAGCTCAGTATCACACTTGGGACAAAAATCATATTCTCCGGACAGATAGCCATGTTTGGGACAGATAGAGAAGGTCGGCGTGATAGTAATATATGGGAGTCGATAGCGAGTAAGAATTTTCTTTACTAAATTTCGACAGGCTTCGGGCGATGAGATCTTTTCCGTCATATAACAGTGCAGCACCGTGCCGCCAGTATATTTTGTTTGCAGATCATCCTGAAGATCGAGCACTTCAAAGACATCATCGGTATATCCTACTGGTACCTGAGAAGAATTCGTATAGTACGGCGCTTCAACAGTGCCAGCCTGCAGAATATCCGGGAAACGCTTCTTATCCTCTTTAGCAAAGCGATAGGTGGTTCCCTCTGCCGGTGTCGCTTCCAGATTGTAGAAATTTTTTGTTTCCTCTTGAAAATTCTTTATCTTTTCCTGCATGAAGGTCAGTACTTCTTCTGCAAAGGTGTGCCCCCATTTGGTAGTAATGTTTTCCTTGTCATCGGTGAAATTACGAATCGCCTCATTCAATCCATTGATACCTATGGTAGAGAAATGATTTTTCAAATAGCCCAAGTAGCGCTTGGTATATGGGAAGAGTCCGCGATCAATCCACTCCTGAATTACTTTGCGCTTTATCTCCAGTGAGGTCTTGGCGAGTTCCATCAGATGTTCTATCTGAACAAAAAACTTTTCTTTATCCCCTTTCGTCAGGTAACCAATCCGCGCTGCATTCAAGGTGACGACTCCGATCGATCCCGTCATCTCTGCCGAACCAAAAAGGCCACCTCCACGCTTGCGCAGCTCTCGGAGATCAAGCTGCAGACGACAACACATGGATCGCACGTCTCCTGGATTGAGGGCAGAGTTAATAAAATTCTGGAAGTACGGTGTGCCATATTTGGCCGTCATTTCAAAGAGCGGCAAGTTTTTTGGATCGTCCCATTGGAAATCTTTACCGACATTGTAAGTAGGAATGGGAAAGGTAAAGGTACGACCTTTAGCATCGCCCTGACTCATCACCGCAATAAACGCCCGATTGATAATATCCATCTCATGACCTAGTTCACCAAAGGTA
>CAYYET010000071.1:0-5013 GCA_964471075.1 uncultured Bdellovibrionales bacterium | reverse complement strand
ATGCCACTGGAACCAATAACCTGGCATTCAGAATTGATGATGTCTCTGGAGATACCACACCGTTTGTAGTGGATGGGACGGGGGCGGTGGGTATCGGAACCACTGCTCCAGCGAGTATGTTGGAAACGTATGGAACAGGCAGTGCCGATCCAGTGACTACCTTAACGGCACCTGATGCTACTTATGATCCAACCTTGAAATTCCGTACCGGCTCAACACCAGCAGTGCAGTTCACTCTCGGTGTAGATAATTCTGATTCTGATAAATTCAAGATTTATTCCGGTGATGGACTTGGCAGCGGTGATGAATTTGTGATCGATAGCAACGGAGTAACGACGATTGCTAATCTGAACCTTGGTGCGACCAGTTTCGATACAGACGCGGGAATCGTTTCTTGGACTGATCTTCAGGTTTCGGCTACTCCCGCAGCTAATACAGTGGAGAGTTACTCAGCTCAAATTGATGGTAACAGTTTCTTGACCATTTATGCTGAGGCTGATGGTTCGGGAGGGTTAACGACCACAACTTCGGCGGTGAAGGCTGATGTGCAACTTGATGCCACTGCTGATGGCTTAGTGACAAAGGTTAATGCTGGTAACTGTAGTGATGCCACCTTTAATCGTGATACAGATGGAACGCTTTGCGTTGACTCTTCTACTGGTCGTTTCTACTACCGTTACAGTGGAGCTTGGCACTATGCTGCTCAAACCGCTGGTTTCCAGATACCAAACTATGAAACGGCACCAAAGAAGGAATGGACTGAAAAGGCTAAAGAAGAACAAGAAAATGCATTACCATTTGACTCAAGTAACTACCCAGAATATTTGACTGAGCGTCTCAAACCTGGAGAGTTCCTGATTCCTTATGTGGATGAATATCTGGACGATGGAGCAGTGCACGGACTCTATGCGCGCTTTGAAGATGTTAAAGGGAAGCTCTTCAAAGATGAACAGACTCAGATTACTCAGTTGACGCTCCAAACGAATCAGAATATCAATAGCCTGGCAGAACTTCAGGTATCAGTGGATGATCAATTGATTGTGGTAGGAAATTCTCTCAATGAACTTAAAGCCAAAGATACAGCGCTTGAAGCGAAGCTTGCTGAACATGATTCCTATTTCGTGAGTGATCAAAGCCGTATTGCTGGACTCGAGTCACTTGCTGCGCAACTTTCTCTGGACATAAATGCTCAAGGTTCTAGGACCACGCTTTTGGAAGCAGAGCTTGGTACCCTGACAGAACAAGTGAATACGCTTACAGAATTCTTTACAACGCTCAATCTGGACAAGTTTGTTGCCAAGGATGAAGAAGGAAATGTGGCTCTAGAGGGACGCTTAAAGGCTAAAATCTTAGAAACTGGAGCACTGGCTATTGAAGTCGTAGATCCGGATGCGCCAACGATTGGTACAGCGGCTATTACTCCGGTTGAAGTTGATGAAGACCATGATGGTAAAGATGATGTTACTGGCGCTGATGGAGAATCAGTCGAGGTAATGACCAAGGCCATGATTCCTATGGTGAAGGGTTCCCGCATCTTTACGAGTTTTAAAAATAATCCGAAAGCCTTCTCATGGGTAGAAAAGATCCGTGATGAAGATGGAGAATACGTCGGATTTAAGATTCGTTTGTCTGAGAAAGTCACGGAAGAGACAAAACTTGATTGGTGGCTGGTGGAACAGAAGGATGAGAATAATCCATAATAAGAAAATAGATTCTTTATCTTGTCAAGGTGTTTTCTGTATCTCTCTATATATATAGAGTAAAAAGAAGGAGAAAAAGAAAGAAATGGCCTAGATAAGAGGAAAGAAGAAGTTGACAGGTTTTTGCTTAGAAGAGGATTTTTCCTTATAATAGGAAGAGTACAAGAGTGTCTTTATATGTAATTATTTCTTAAAACAAGGATTCCTATGCAATCTGAAAAGCCTTCCTTTGCTCGTTTTGGAAAGAGCATGAATGTTCCTTCATCTGTAGGGGCGCGATCTTTCGCCACAGAACCAGTCTCCTCTGTTCATCAGAATGGAGAAGGAGTTCATTCGGCAGATACGTTAGCAAAATCCTCAAAGAAAACAGCTCGTCTTTTTGAGGCAGTGATCTCGTTTTCTCTTGGGGCTTTGTTTTTTGGATTACCGCTTTTCTTTACTGGCGCAACATTCCAGGGTATTGCCTTTGATAAGCAGATGTATTTTTACTTCTGGCTTCTGATTGGATTAGTCGCGTGGGTATCCAAGGGAGTGAGTAGTGGAGATATGCGCATTCGACGTACACCACTTGATATTCCTATTGTTTTGTTCTGGCTTTTTTCTCTTATAGCAGCTTTCTTTTCTGTCGATCGCTGGCATAGTTTTTGGGGATTTTTTGGTGATCCTTCTCGTGGAGTAGTTTCGATTAGTGCCATGGTATTAGCGTACTACTTTATTTTGAGTCACTTCTCCATGAAGCGTTTCCGAATGATGTATAGCGTCTTTTTGGCTTCTAATATTCTTTTAGTGGTCTGGAGCTTCTTGGCTTTGATGGGAGTACACTTTTTGCCAACTGCTTGGGAGCCATATGCACCACTTAGCCTGATTGGTACCGTCTCCACGTTAGCTATGTATCTGGGGCTTCTCATCCCACTCTTTTTGACAGCTATATTTGCCCTATGGAAAGAAGACCGAGAAGAACCAAGGTGGCGTACAGCGAAAACAACAGTGCTCGGTGTTGTGTTGGCTTTGACATTATTCCTCTTACTTACTCTCTATGCTTTTGTGCCATGGATGGTAGTTTTGGGTGGGCTTTCTTTCTTCATGATCTATATCTTAGCTCAAATTGTTCGTCCCTCTGAACAGTGGACCTGGGTACCAATGCTGGTGTTTGCTTCTGTGTTAGGTTTTCTCATGATTGGCAGTAATAACTTGGTACGAGCTACTCTTCCAGTAGAAGTAACTCCCAATACCACCCTCTCTTGGCAGATTGCCAAAGAAACATTGAAAGAGCACTTTGCCCTGGGAGTGGGCCCAGCGAATTATGGCTATGCTTTCTCCTCATTCCGACCGATGGAATATAACTTAAACTCTCTCTATACTCTGCGTTTCTATCAAGGAACAGGGATCTTTTTTGAGTCTCTGGCTACCTTGGGTGCGGTTGGAACGATTCTCCTTTTGGTGATGAGCTTCTCATTTTTGAGTGTTGGTTTGTATCTCTTGACTCATGAAAAGCAACGCAATAAAGTGTATTCTCTAGGCTTCTGGACCGTAGTGGTCATGTTCTTTATTGCGGGCTTTGTCGCTCCGGTAAATGGGCCGCTTCTCTTAATAGGTACTCTTCTTGCTTCGCTCGGATTAGGAGTCCTTCTGTTAGAGAGTGGTTCTGAAGAGAAGTATGTGAATCTATCATTCAAGGCAGCGCCAAAGTTTGCCCTGGCTCTCGCCTTTATCTTTATGGTGGTGTCGGCAGGAGTAGCATTTGTCTTTGTCTTTATGGGCAAAGTGTTTCTAGCTGATTTGGATGCTGGGAAGGCAGCGCGTCTGGCAGCGACTGCTCCCAGTAAGGATGCCTCTGTACTTTTGGCTCAGGCAGTCCAGCGCTATCCACAAGAAGGACGTTACTTCACTCGTTTAGGACAGGAATATATTGCTCTCGCTAATGTTGAGGCGGCTAAGGGAGAAAAGGATCGTGATGTGAATACGGTCGCTACCTACGTACGTCAAGCGGTCCTGGCTGGCGAACAGGGGAAGCGTATGATGCCGAACGATGTGATGGCAGTAGAGTCACTTGCTTTGATCTATGAAAATGGCGCTCTCTATGCGAGCGATGCTCTCCCGAAAGCCGAAGAAATCTATAATCGCGCCCATGAATTGGAACCTCATAATCCGCTGTTTTTCCTGAAACTCGGACAAATTAAGCGAGTGAACGGCGATGCGAAGCCAGAAGGAGCAGAGCGTACCGCACTTTTCAATGAAGCCCGTGATCTGTATCAGAAAGCTATTGATGAAAAGAATAACCTCGCTATTGCCTACTACAATCTTGCGATTATTGAAGCTCGTCTCAAAGAAACTGACAAGGCTATTGATAACGCTACTCAGGCCATTAATTTTGATCAACGAAACCTGAATTACCGTTATAATTTGGGCGTGTTGTATCAGTTACGAGCCAAAGAAGGAGACGAAAAGAAGGCTGAGGATATCTTTACTGATATTCTGGCCAACAAGGATAATTTGATTGATGTCCGTTTGAGTCTTGGACTTCTCTATGAGAAACAAGGAAAGCGTGATCAGGCTGTTGAACAGTATCAAAAGATTTTGAGTCTCTTGCCAGCTGATGCGGAAGGAAATGTTAAAGAAACTCGTACTCAAGTTCAGAAGCTTATTGATAATGTTCGCAATGGAACGGGTAACCTGAAGAACCAATCGGTGGTAGCACCAACCGGACCAGTTTCAGGAGAAGGAGAAAGCACTTCTCCGGCAGTACCCGCTGGTCCAAATACCTCTCCTCTGACCGAGCCTGGCCAGTAAAAGAAGGAGGTGAGAAAAAGCCCTCTCCTGAGGGCTTTTTTAGTCTTCTGAGGCAGAAAAGAGGCCGCCTTTTTTCCTAAGAGAGAAAGACTTGACAGGATCCACGGAGTTGCGTAAGATAGATATCACGAACAAAGAAGTGCCCAAAGTGCTTTTTTTGTTTCTCTCAAGCAGGTTTTTTGAGACTTTGTCTTGTCCAGTTTTTTCGGAAATGGACTTCTCTCTCGGGTGATTTTTTTATGCCCGAAAGCGACGAGCATTTCCGCGAAAGCGCCTTAACAATTCATGTCTTTTTCGAGACGACATCCTTCACCTGGCAGCGGAAAGTGAAGACGTTGTTTTGAAATAGTCTTAAGAATGTATGTAAGTCAAATCACGAGATCTTGTAAAAGATTTCGTGGTCAAGCAATCTAACAAAAAACAGTGCGTTGAATGCGCAAACATTCTTCACTGTTAACCGATTGTCCGTAAGTTCTTCTTCCATGGAGAGTTTGCGGACAAGAGAAAAAAGAAGGTTACTTAA
>CAYYET010000070.1:0-5120 GCA_964471075.1 uncultured Bdellovibrionales bacterium | reverse complement strand
CTTACTCTCGCCTTCCTTCCGCATTCACTTCTAAATTCCTTTGTGCACCTTGAAGCAGTATCAAAATTTCCCTCAATCTCATCCTCACTCTCTGCCTATTTACACAAAACAATGGATTGGGGAGAATTCCGCGAAACTCACGCTTCTTACTGGGGATATTTTGGATGGCTTGATACCAAACTCCCTGATACTCTCCTTATTACTCTAATCGTTATAGAACTCTTGGCGTGGGTGGGAATGGGATATATCTTCTTCTCTTCTCGTCCCTATCCTCACTTTCTTCCTGAAAAAAAGTATCTCGTTTTTTTTCTCGTTCTGATTATTACACTTCAGCTAGGTATTCGATTTTATGACTGGCGTGTTTTTGACGCTACAAAAGAAATACTTATTGGCACACCGGGTCGCTATTTCCTTCCTACTCTACTTCCACATTTCCTTATTATGTTTACTGGCCTTGGATTTCTTATTCAAACACAGAAGCGTTTTGATATACTTCTACGAACATCTATGATTCTCATGATTTCTCTCTTTCTCTTCTCCCTCGTCTCTATTATTGTTCCTCGCTACTATCTATGAAACGCTCTCAAGAATTTTTATTTCTTTCTTCTCTTCTTATCGTTTCATTTTTAAGCGCTCTGTTTCCGCTAGTATCTCACTTGGCATTGCCAGAAAGTTCTTACAATTTTCTTGGAAAAACAAAAAAAATAACTCTGGCTCCTGGCAGCCCTGTTACTCAAACGTTTACCACTCAGGATAATAATCTGAACCAAATACGATTTATTATTAATAATCTTCATTTGCAGAAAAATGATAGTTTAATTAATCGTCTTTTGGATTCAGAGTGCAAAAACGAGATACGTAAAAAAATATTTACACAGACCCCTCCAGAACAAAGTGCATATAGTATATTTTCTTTTGAACCTATTTCTGACTCTCAAGGGAAACAATTTTGTTTTGAAGTAACATTTCAAACAAAAAGTGAGAAAAGGTCTGGATGGCCCACTCTCTCGGCTACTACAGAGCCAAGTAAAGTGTTTTCGGATCGCCAACTTACTGATACCAATAAAGGAGAAGTATACAGCCAACAAACCCTTTTCCTTCGACCAGCCTATACCTCTGACTCCATCTTAGGAAACCTTTGGAAACTTACTGAACGCCTTTCGCAATACAAACCGGCTATGTTTAAAGGCTGGGGACTTATCTTTCTTGTAGGTACTTTTGTATTAGGTACCATTATCTTCATCATGGGCACTAGTGTCTACTTTAAAAAGGAAGAATAAAAAAAGAGGCTATTGAACCTCTTTTTTTATTCAGTGTACTACTTTTCAAGATTCCTTATTTTCAAATACCCATTGGGAAAGAGCACTTATAATTGAGAGAACGAGAGCTCCCAAGACTGCTACCAAGAAACCATGGACTTCGAAACCCTTCACTACTCCTCCTAAAACCCACAAAAGAAAGCCATTAATAATAAAGGTGAAGATTCCAAAAGTTAGGATATTAAACGGCAAGGTGAGGATAAGCAGAATTGGCTTAATAGTAATATTAACCAACCCCCACAAAAGCGCTAGTACTAAGGCTGTTATAAAACCTTTTACAGCAATCCCTGGAATAATATAGGGCAGAACCAAAAACGCTAAGGCGCTCACCAACCATCGAAGGAGTATCATACGAGTGGTTAATAAAAAATAATATACACCCTTAGTATA
The DNA here is from genome assembly GCA_964471075.1 of uncultured Bdellovibrionales bacterium. Classification (GTDB taxonomy): domain Bacteria; phylum Patescibacteriota; class Minisyncoccia; order Moranbacterales; family UBA1568; genus UBA1568. Next base: position 3,411 of record CAYYET010000070.1, on the reverse strand, counting down.
CCACCGCTGTCAAGAAAACCAGAAAAAAACCGCCCCTTTGGACGGTTTTCACTTATTTTGTATTCTTTCTTCGACGCAAGAGAGCTTTAGCTGTTTTCAAACAAATGAGAATATCTAGCCACAAAGACCAATTCTCAATATAGAACACGTCCAAACGGAATTCATCCTCAAAAGCCAAGTCGGAACGGCCTGATACTTGAGCCATGCCAGTAATTCCAGGTCGCATAGTAAGCAAGCGTCGGTGATACTCTGAATAGCGCTCTACTTCTCGTTCCTGATGTGGACGAGGTCCCACGAGACTCATATCTCCCTTCAATACATTAAAGAACTGCGGAAGTTCATCGATAGAAAACCGTTCAATAAAAGCTCCAATCTTCATACGACGAGGGTCATCTTTAATCTTATAGAGGATCCCTCCTTTACGCACATTTCGTTCCTCAATAAGTTTTTTCTCAAACGCAATAGCCTCTTCGACATGAGGATTAGCCTTAGTTATGCAATATTTCCATTGCATATAGCGAAATTTGTAGACAAAAAATTTCTTGCCGTTCTCTCCAATACGCTCATTTTTATAGATAATCGGACCAGCTGAATCCTCAAGTTTAATAAGCAAGGCTACAACCAACATAAGTGGGCCGAAGAGTACTGTCAGTACAAAGCCAGCCACAATATCATAGGCACGTTTAATAACCCGGCCCCAACCATCAAGCGGCGTGTGCTGGAATTCAATGATTGGCTCTCCGTTCCAAATTTTCATAGAAAATCGAGGAGTTTGGAGAGTCGTAGGAAAATATTTATAGGTAACATTATTAATCTGACAATAGTCAAATAATTTTTCCTGTTCATCATCAGTCAGCGTTGGATCCCCTACTACAATCTCATCAATACCCTTTTTTTGACGGATTTCCTTAATCAAAGTCACACTTGCGGTATCTATTTGATCCACCACTTTATAACCAAGCTGCTTATCATGCATCAAAAGTTTCTTTAGAGCGTACATTTTTTGATTGGTACCAATCAAAAGCACGCGATGAATACCGACTCCTTTATGAACCAGAAACCATTTCTGGGCTCGTTGAATAAGGTAACGAGCCACAATCACATAAAATACGGCTAAAAACCAGCCTACGAGAATAACGAAACGAGACGAGAACCATTCCCGGTTTAAGAAGACCGCAATCACCAAAATAATAAGACCAAAGGTAATGGCTCGAAGCACATTATAGGCTTCCTTGGTGAAGTTACGCGTCGCCCGCATAGTGTACAAACCCTCGAAAGCAATGATCACTAAGAAAAATGGCGCTACGGTCAATGCAAACGTAAGATAGTCCTCAAAAGAAAGATTGAAGACACGGGAAACGTACCCCTCAAACATTGGCAATCCACGTAAGAAATAGGCTGAAGAAGCTGCCAAGACGATCATGAGAAAGTCTACTGGCACCTGAATCGCACTGAAAAATATTTCTGAGCGTTTCATACAAGCAATTACTTTTAATCATTCTTTTTCAAAACAGGTCGATAAGCCGGATTCTGTTTCCGTCAAAAACGGATGATCATCATTTATCTTGCCTGCATGTTGCCATGCAGATCTTTGCAGTTCTCCTATACCTTCTTGAGCTCCAAGAAGACATGGCACGACCTTGCACCGAGGTAAGGATTTAGCCGTTTCACTCCTTGTATTACTACAAAGACTCAGCCCATAGGGCTGCCTAGCATCTTGCGAACTAGGCGTCTCTGCTCGCACCTCGCGTCTCACAACGTATGGGAATTACCCATTACCCTTATCGACAAGTCGATTCGGTGTCCGGACTTTCCTCGCTCTAGAGGCTCAAAAAAGCCCTAGTCGCGCGATGATCTGACCTGTTTTGAAAAAGTACGACTAACGAGTGATTCTAGCACAAATAAGAGCATTTGTCAATACTCTAACCAAATAGTCTCCCTCCTCAACAACCTTATTTTACAGGAAAAACACTTTTTCTAATAGCTCTACGAAGCCTTGACCTTAAAATAGTCTCGGTACCATTCCACAAAGTTTTTGATGCCCTGATCAATACGGGTCGTCGGTTTCCAACCGAGTTTTCGAAGTTTACGAATATCAGCTACAGTAGTAGGAACATCACCCGGCTGCATGGGCATTAATTTTTTCTTAGCCGTTTTACCAAGATTTTTTTCCAAAACTTCAATATAACGAGTAAGTTTTTCCTCTCTATCCCCTCCAATATTCGTAATGTTGTAAGGAAGATTAAGGTCAAGCACCGTTAGTATTCCAGAAACGATATCATCAATATAGGTAAAATTTCTACTCATATTTCCGTAGTTGTAGACTTCAATAGGTTTTCCGGCCAAAATGTTCTGAGTGAACTTAAACAATGCCATATCAGGTCTTCCCCATGGACCATACACCGTAAAAAAACGTAAACCAGTTGTAGGAAGTTTATAGATATGACTGTAGACATGAGCCATCAATTCGGTTGCCTTCTTGGTAGCCGCATACGGAGAAATGGGTGTATCGACGTTATCCGTTTCTGAAAAAGGCTGCTTTTTGTTATTGCCGTACACCGAAGAAGAGGAAGCATAAAGAAAATTTTTGATCTTATACTTTACTGCCATATCCAAAAGATTCGTTGTTCCCATAACATTGACGTCCACATAGAGAGCAGGATTCTTCAGTGCATACCGTACTCCAGCCATAGCAGCCAGATGAATTATCTTTTGCGGACGCTCTGTTTTGAAAACTTTTTCAAGAAACTTCCGATCACGTATATCACCTCGATAGAGCTTAAATTTCCCTTTATAATCCTTGAGAAAAATTTTAATTCTATTCTCTTTTACTTGAGGGTCATAATAATCATTGAAATTATCAATGAGCACTACTTTGTCCCCACGTTTCATGAGTGCTTTCCCTGTTGCTGAACCAATAAAACCAGCTCCTCCAGTGATCAGTACTTTCATAGCTTCTTCCTCAGATAATTAGTATATTCTTGATTTTCAACACTTTTGGTAGTATAGCGTTTTAATACTGTCTGTCTAGCTTTTTCTCCCATCATCTTCCGAAATTCCGGATCCGTAATCAGTCTTTCGAGTTTTTCCTGCCACTCTTCCTTGGTAGTAGCCACAAAACCATCTACACCATCCTCTATAGCCTCACGAAAGGTTTGAGTGGCTGCCGCTACCGTCGGCACCCCTACCAATCCGGGTTCAAAGAATTTGAGCTCAGACTTAGATTCACAAAAAGGGTTCGCAATTTCCAGGGGCGCTACATTGATGTCATAGGTAGCGATGTTTTCGAAATACTTCTTACGATCTACAAACGGTACCCGTTCAATCTGCGAAGCATACTCATTAAATTTACTCTCTACATCCAACGGTCCCGCTAAAATCAATCGTAACTGAGGATATTTCTTGAGAAGC
>CAYYET010000069.1:0-5128 GCA_964471075.1 uncultured Bdellovibrionales bacterium | reverse complement strand
AGGACGAGAAGTATGAATAACCAGGCGTACCAGGTTGGCTGAACGCTCAATGGTCACGTTGGCAATAGCCGCTGCTTTCCACTTGCTCATAATAAGCTCACGGATCTCAACGTCCTTGCGCAACTGTTCTCGATACATCTTCTTATCACCAAACCAGCGTGATTGCCACTCTGTGGTGATACCGAGACGAATTCCTGTTGGGTGTACTTTATTGCCCATAATATTCTCGCTTTAGGCTGCTTTACGTTGGAAAACTTTTTTTACTACTTTGCCTGCTGTTGGCTTCACGCCACGAGAGGCTTCTTTCTTCATTTCTGGCTTCACACTCTTTCCTGAAGTCTTTTCTTCTTTCTTCTCTTCAGAGGTTTCAGCTTCCTTCACTGTTTCTGTCTTTGGCTTCGGCTGTTTCTTTTCGGTACGATTCTGTCCTTCAATACGTTCTTCCAAAATAATCGTTACGTTAGATCCACGACGCATAAGCGGTGTAGCTCGTCCGAAGGCTCGAGGCAACCAACGCTCCAGGCGCAACCCATCTCCTACACGAATCGCAAAAATATAGAGGTTGTTTTCGTCCAAGCCAAAATTATTTACCGCATTAGCCACCGCACTCTTCAAAAGAGTAGCCAGAGGATCAGAAGACTTCTTTACCTGCTTGGAAAGCTGGAGCAGCGCTTCTCGAGTATCCACGCCAACTAAGGCATGCGTAACCAAGCGCACTTTGCGCGGGGCGACTCGGAGATTGTTTAAGGTTGCTTGAACTTTCATATCAGAAACTATTTCTTAGTAGTAGTGGTAGCGGCCTTAGCAGCTTTGGCAGCATCGAGCTCTCGTTGCTTGGCAGCCAATTCAATTTCTTTCTGCATCTTTCCTCCATGACGCTGGAACTTACGAGTTGGAGCAAACTCTCCAAGACGATGCCCTACCATTTCTTCGGTCGTAAACACAGAAATAAAATCCTTGCCATTGTGCACACCAAAGGTGAACCCTACCATTTCAGGAGAGATAACGCAAGCACGAGACCAGGTCTTGATAATTTCCCGATCACCGAGCTTCTTACCTTCGAGCTTCTTCAGAACTCGAGGGTCAACGTATGGGCCTTTTTTGAGACTTCGTGACATAGATTTCTTAACGTGAGTACAATATTATTTCTTGGTACGACGACGAACAATGTACTTGCTGGTCGGATTTTTTCGTTTGCGAGTCTTCTTACCGAGCGCTGGCTTCCCCCAAGGAGTTTTCGGATGCATACCAATCGGTTGGCGACCTTCTCCACCACCGTGTGGGTGATCGACGGGGTTCATAGCGCTACCACGAACCGTTGGTCGACGATTCATCCAACGGCTACGACCAGCCTTTCCAATACGTTCAGCACTGTGTTCAAAATTACTGACCTGACCCAGAGTAGCATAACATTCTTTGCTCACTAAACGAATTTCTCCAGAAGCCAGTTTAATCTGAGCCATGGGGCCATCGAGAGCCATGAGTACTGCTTGAGAACCGGCGCTGCGCACAATCTGACCACCCTTCCCTACCTTCATTTCAATATTACAAATAGTCGTTCCAACAGGGATATTCTTCAACAGCATTCGATTTCCATTGACTACCGGGACACTCTCTCCAGAAATCACTTCCTGTCCTTGCTTCATGCCATCAGTCGCGAGAATATAGCGCTTCTCACCATCACGGTAATGAACCAAAGCGATCAAAGCAGAGCGATTTGGATCCTTCTCGAGATGAGCAATTTTTCCAGGTACGTTTAACTTATCCTGACGAAAATCAATGACTCGATAACGACGCTTGTGACCGCCACCTTGGTGACGAACAGAAATCTTTCCATGACCACGGCCAGCATGCTTTTTGTACGCAGCCAAGAGAGACTTCTCTGGAGCCTTGTCAGTAATACCTTCTGGCTTGACGATCGACATGTTGCGTCGTCCTGCATGGTTCTTTTTGTAGATCTTGATTGCCATATGCTTCCTTAGACACCCGCTTTAAACAATTCAATACTCTGTCCTTCTGCTACGGTCACGATCGCCTTCTTTACCACTCCCTTGAAACCAACAGCGCGGCTCCGAGCGGAAAGATGTTTCTTCGCTGGCAAACGAACCATATTCACATCAAGCACATTCACACCATATGCTTCTTCGACAGATCGCTTCACTGACTTCTTGGTCGAAGTCATCGTTACTTCGAATACATACTTGTTCTGAGTATTCAAAGCATAGGCCTTCTCGGTAATACGTGGCCGAGAGAGAACGCGCATGGCCAAAGGACTCTCTTTGGCAGTGAGCTTACGTAGTTCCTTGGACTTTCCAGTTTTTTTATCAAAGAGTGCCATAATCGCTTATTTCTTTGCTGTGTTATCCCAAGCGGCAAAACGCTTTTCCAAAACCTTAATACCTGCTTCGGTCACCAATACATACTCATGATCGAGCAGCTCTACCACATTGAGATTCTCTGAAAGCGTATGAGCAACGCGAGGAATATTACGGGACATACGAGACAGATTCAATTCTTCCGTAGTCAAAGGAAGGGTAATACTCTTTCCTGTGATCCCAAGAGCCTTGAGAGTTTCTGCAAACAGCTTAGTCTTCTTTTCTTCGTATGAGAAAGCATCCACTACCAACAGTTTCTGAGCGCGTACTTTTTCAGACAGAGCAATCAGTACTGCCTTCTGGCGCATCTTGGCATTGGTATTCTTGGAGAAGTTTCGATCTTTGGTTGGACCAAAGGTTACACCTCCCTTACGCCATAGTGGACTACGTACCGCACCGGCACGAGCACGTCCGGTTCCCTTCTGTCGCCACGGTTTGATACCAGAACCCGCGCGCTCTCCCCGATCTTTCGTGTGAGCAATCGCTACACGCTTATTTCCCATGAGCGCTACATACACCTGATGCAGGAGCGTATCGTTGGAAGGCAAGCCAAAGAGCTTCTCACTCAAGGAGAGTTCCTTCACATCAGCACCACTAATATTTTTGACAGTAACGTTCATCATAAGGTTAGTTTGCACTCATCACAGAAACGATGCGGCCATTGACTCCAGGCACCGCTCCACGAACACCGATCAATCCTTCGGCTTCATTGATATACACTACGGAAAGATTTAGCGCTGTCATATTTTCTCCACCCATCCGGCCAGCCATACGACGTCCCTTGATCACGTGTTCTGGAAAGGTCGGTCCGATACTTCCTGGCTTACGGAGGTCGTGCTTACCACCATGACTCTTGCGGCCTCCACCGAAACCATGACGCTTCACGACACCCTGGAAACCTTTGGACTTGGTCACACCAGAAACATTTACCGTGTCTCCAACTGCAAAAGCTGAAACGGTCACTTCCGTTTCTACCGGAAACTTTTCCAATTCCTTGGCACGTTCGGCAATGGCAGCGTTCCAATCTTCTACCGTCACTCCTTTATCAATACGGAATTCTTTGCGAACGGTCTTCTTAGCAGTCTTAGCTGTTTCAAGCTGTATGGCCAAGTAGCCATCTTTTTCCAAAGTGCGATTGAGCGTTACTTTGTTTGAAGTACAAGCAATCAGAGTCACGTTCAAAGCACCCTTGTTCTCATCAAAGAGCGTTGTCATTCCAAGTTTTTTTCCGATGATGAATTTCATTGCCGTACTCTTCTTTTATTACAAACAAAAAACTGGACTTAAAGCTCGCCAGTTTTCAGATTCCCTGAAATTGGTTCGCTTAGTATCCCCTTTCCCACCGATACACTTCCTCAGAAAGGAGACTTGAACGAATATATTACATTTTGATTTCTACGTCGACACCGGCTGGCAAATCCAGATTGGTCAGATTATCAATCGTTTTGGCCGTAGGGTTCACGATATCAATCAAGCGCTTGTGAACTCTCATCTCGTATTGATCACGAGAATTCTTGTGCACAAAGGTCGAACGATTGATAGTTACCTTATGGATTTCAGTCGGCAGAGGCACTGGACCAGTAATCTGGGCTCCAGTACGTTCAGCGGTCTCGACAATCTTTCGGGCAGACTGATCGATGATCTTGTGATCGTACGCTTTGATCTTGATTCTGACACGCAGGTCTTGCGCAGTTTCTGTCTTTTTCATTGCGTTCATTAAAATCTATCGCGTCCCTTTTTTCAAGAGAACTCTTGTGGGGGTGAGAGACTCACCCACCACTCGGAGTTACCTCGAATCCGCCAATGGCAGATTATTTGTTGATCTTGGTTGCAACACCAGCACCAACGGTACGACCACCTTCACGAATAGCGAAGCGCATACCTTCTTCCATAGCGACTGGGGCCAAGAGTTTAATCTTGAGCTTCACGGTGTCACCAGGCATCACCATTTCGGTTCCTTCTGGCAATTCTACTTCACCAGTCACATCAGTGGTACGGATGTAGAACTGAGGCTTGTAACCCTTGAAGAATGGAGTATGACGACCACCTTCTTCTTTGGAGAGAACGTATACTTCACCATCAAATTCAGTGTGAGGAGTAATTGATCCAGGCTTGGCCAATACCTGACCACGCTCAACATCTTCCTTCTTGATACCTCGGATCAGGAGACCAGCATTGTCACCAGCCGTTCCCTTGTCGAGAGACTTGTTGAACATTTCAATACCGGTTACTACGGTCTTGGCGGTGTCACGGATACCAACAATTTCTACTTCTTCGTTGATATTAACAGCACCACGTTCGATACGACCAGTTACTACTGTTCCGCGACCTTCGATAGAGAAAATATCTTCGATCGGCATGAGGAATGGCTTGTCGAGATCACGAACTGGTTCAGGAATCTTAGAATCGAGAGCGGCCATCAGATCCAAGATTGGCTTAGCAGCTTCTTCGTCAGCGCTCTTGGCTTCGAGAGCCTTCAAGGCGCTACCACGAATCACAGCAGCATTGTCACCATCGAATTCGTACTTGGAGAGGAGTTCACGAACTTCAGCTTCCACGAGGTCTACCAATTCTGGATCATCAACCATATCTACCTTGTTCAAGAAAACAACGATAGCAGGCACACCTACCTGGCGAGCCAAGAGGATGTGTTCGCGGGTCTGAGGCATAGGACCATCAGTAGCAGAAACCACGAGAATAGCACCGTCCATCTGAGCGGCACCAGTAATCATGTTCTTGATGTAGTCCGCGTG
>CAYYET010000068.1:0-5268 GCA_964471075.1 uncultured Bdellovibrionales bacterium | reverse complement strand
AAAAAGGCAGCTAAGAAGACCACAAAGAAGAAGACCACTCGTAAGAAGGCAGCTAAGAAGACCTCTAAGAAGAAGTCTAGCAAGCGCAAATAGTTTTCTTCTCACTTTGGATAAAACCAAAACAAAATCCCCGTATAACGGGGTTTTTTGTTATCTTATTTTTCCTAAAAAAGGCCTTGAATAAGCCTTTCTCGGCCACTTAGGTCAGGAAGGGTGCGAAGAGTAACTTCGGGGAAACGACTCTGTATAGAGGAAGTGAGAGAAGAGGCTTGTTCTGGGCTGATTTCAAAAAAGAACATCCCTGTGGTATCAGATGAACGGAGTGTGGCTATATCATCGAGGAGATGATAATAATGAGAGAGACCTGCTTGCGCGCTTACTAACGCGGAGGTTGGTTCATAGGCCGTGACATCACGAGCGCTCTTTGCAAAGATCTCCTGAGAGAGATAAGGAAGATTAGCAGTAATGAGAAAAGAAGAATTTTTTTTCTTGAGAGAAAAATACTCCTTCAGGAGATCGCTTTTGATAAAGATAATATTTTTTTTCGTTAATCGTTCAGAGTTCTCTTTTGCTATCAGGAGTGCTTCTTCAGAAATATCAAGACCGAAAAAGCGAAGTGAAGAGTAAGAAAGTTCATTAGCGAGGGTAATGATGATATTGCCACTTCCGGTACCAACATCAATGATATCCAAAGATTCTAAAGGGAGAGAAGACTGCTTTAGGGAGGAAAGTACTGTTTCAATAAGATGTTCAGTCTCTGGTCGAGGAATGAGAGTGGCTTTATTGACTAAAAAAGAGCGTCCGTAGAACTCTTTATAACCAATAATATAGGCTACTGGCTCATCTTGAGAGCGTCTTTTCAGGAAATCAAGCGCTTTTTGTTCCAGATCGTCAGGGAGTATATATTCATCATGAGCCAAGAGAAACGCTTTGTCTTTGCCAGTAACATGGGCTACTAAAACAAAAAAATCTTCCGGAGCAATACCAGGAAGAAATTTTTTTTTGAGATCCTTTACGGTGATCATACCGCTTTACTGCTTTGTTGTTCAAGTTTGCGTCGAATATCCTCTTCTTCCAGGGCTGAAAGGATAGGGTCCAGGTCGCCGGCCAAGATTGAAGAGAGATTACTCCAGGATTCTTTGATACGGTGATCGGTAATACGATCTTGGGGATAGTTGTAGGTACGGATCTTTTCACTGCGGTCACCGGTACCAATTTGGCTTTTTCTTGCATCACCAAGTTCTTTGGCCTGACGTTCTTCTTCCAGCTGAAAAAGACGGGAACGCAGCACCTTGAGAGCTTTCTCTTTGTTTTTGATCTGTGACTTTTCATCCTGACAAGATACTACTAAACCACTCGGCATATGAGTAATGCGCACAGCGCTATAGGTAGTGTTCACTGATTGTCCTCCAGGTCCGGAAGAACAGAAGGTATCAATACGGAGATCAGCGGGATTGATAGTAATTTCCACCTCTTCAGCCTGCGGAAGAACTGCTACGGTAGCGGTGGAGGTATGAATACGGCCTGATTTTTCGGTTTCTGGCACTCGTTGAACTCGATGCACCCCTGATTCATATTTCATCTTTTGATAGACAGATACAGGGCTGCCACCATGATTTATTTCAAATACTGCTTCTTTAAATCCTCCCACTTCCGTTTGGTTAGAATGGAGCATTTCTACCCGCCAGCCTTGTTTTTCTGCATAGTGCACATACATCCGGTAGAGTTCTGCGGCAAAAAGTGTCGATTCATCACCGCCAGCGCCACCACGAATTTCAACAATAATGTCTTTACTGTCATTGGGATCCTTGGGAAGAAGCAGTTTGGTCAGTTCGGTCTCCAAAGCTGCTTTTTCTTGAGCTAAGGCAATGTTTTCTTCTGCGGCCAGGTCCTTCAGTTCGGCGTCGGCACTTTCGTCATGAGTTAATTCTGCGTTCTCGCGCATATTTTTTTCGATAGCACGAAAACGCCCGATTCGTTCCATCAGGACATCGAGTTCGGTTTTACGCCGACCGAGTTCAGCGAGTTTTTTGGGATCACGAACGATGTCAGGACTGCTTAATTCAGTAGTGACGGCATCGTACTCGCGTTCCACTTCATTGAGGAGATCACGCATAGTCTCTTGTTAGTATACGCCATTCAAAAGAAAAATCCCACGAGGGGATTTGTGCTTTCTTGATGATAGAGAGAGGAAAATGAAGAAGGAGACACCAAGAAAGAAGGTGCTTGGCTACGCCTTAGAACCTTTTTCTTTCGTCGTCTCTTTCTTTTCAGTCTTTACTTTAGGAGCCTTCTTACGAGCTACCTGTTTGGCCTGGGACTTTTCAGTCAATTTCTTGAAGCGGTCTACGCGTCCAGTAGTATCGATGACCTTCTTTTTACCGGTGTAGAGAGGATGACACATAGCACAAATTTCCGTGTGCATACTTTCAACGGTGGAACCGGTTTCGAGAACAGCTCCACAAGCACAGGTAATAGTGGCTTTGGTAAAGTAATTTGGGTGGATACCTTGCTTCATAGAGGGATAATAGCTTGCTTAGAGAAAGTAATAACGTAGTAACGAGTCTAGCATAGAGGCTCCAAATTGACAAGGGGAAGCCCCTCTGATAGACTATGAGCTGTATTTTCCCTGCCTCATCTTTATGAAAAGATCGAGGTACGCTGAAAATCAGACATACTTTTTCCTCGAGTCTCTTCCTGGCCTGCCCGTGCAGTGCTTACGAGGCTCCTTAGAACAGAGAAAAGTAGGTGGCTCCTGGTGAGCAGTAATTTCCTAAGGAAGAACCCTATGACTGAGGTCACTACGACCCCGACGGAAGCGGGAGCGCCGAAGAAGGCTCTCGAGCAGGAGAACTATTTCTCCACGGTCGACTTTGAGAAGCTCGACACGAGTCTGGAAGGACTCTTAAAGGCTGGTGTCCATTTTGGTCATCTGAAGTCGCGTCGTCATCCGAAGATGGACGAGTATATTTATACGACTCGGAAGAATATTAATATTCTGAATCTTCAAAAGACGGCTGAAAAATTAGATGAAGCGACCAAGTTTTTGGCTCAGGTAGTCAAAAATGGTCAGCCGATTCTTTTTGTGGGCATGAAAAAGCAGACCCATGAAACGGTGCGTGGATTAGCCAAGCATGTCGGTCAGTACTACATGATTGATCGCTGGCTCGGAGGAACCTTGACCAACTTTGCCTGTATTCGCTCTCGAGCTCGTCATCTGCAGGAGCTGGAAGAGAAGTTTGCCGCGGGAGAATTCAAAAAGTATACCAAGTTTGAACAGGCCAAGAAAATGGAAGAACTTGAGCGCTTGGAGAAGAAGGTTGGCGGTATCAAGGGAATGGAAGCTTTCCCTGGGGCTATTGTGATTGCCGATACCAAAGAGGCTTCCCTGGTATTGCATGAGGCTTCCAAGATGGGTGTACCTATCGTTGGGATTGTTGATACCAATACGGATCCTTCTCGAGTAGATTATCCGATTCCTGGAAACGACGATGCTCTTTCTTCTTTACGTCTTCTCTTTGGGGCGTTGGGCAAAGTTATTCTTGATGCTAAAAAGAGCGTAAAAGAAGGAGTAAAAGAAAAAGCAGCTTAAAGTAAAGACTATGAGTCAAATGGAACAGATCAAGGCTCTTCGTGAAAAGACGGGAGCAGGGATCGTTGATGTCAAAAAAGCCTTAGATGAAGCAGGGTTTGATGAAGCGAAAGCTATTGAAATCCTTCGTAAGCGTGGTCAGGACAAGGCCATGAAGAAGAGTGATCGGGAAACGCACGAAGGTATCGTGGTGTCTTATGTTCATTCCAATGGTCGCATTGGTGCGCTGGTAAAATTGTATTGTGAAACAGACTTTGTAGCGCGCAACGAAGAATTCCAAGAACTTGGCCGTGATATTGCCATGCATGTAGCTGCTTCCGCTCCGGTCTATCTCAAGCCAGAAGATGTGCCGCAAGAGGCGGTAGAGCAAGAAAAAGATATCTGGCGTGAGCAACTTTTGACTGAAGGAAAGCCAGAAGTAATGCTTGAAAAGATTATGTCAGGCAAGGAAGGAAAATTCCGTAACGACATTTCTCTTCTTACTCAGCCGTTTGTAAAGGATCCTTCCAAAACGGTAGGAGAGTTGTTGACGGAGAAGATTCATAAGGTAGGAGAGAATATTCAGGTGGGGAGTTTCGTTCGATACGAAATGTAGTGTATCCTGAGAAGTGAGAGGAAATGTCGCTAAAAATCTAGAGCCATGTGGTATCTCGTTGTTCCGCCTATTATTGTTGTTCTGAGTCTCTTCTTTTTGTTGTGGTACCTTTCTCGCAAAGGTGAGGATCCAACAGTGGCTCAGAAAGTCCTGGAAACCAGTGCTGTGCGATCTACTTTTTTTCTGAAGGTGAAGGAATTTTTTCTTCGTCAGATTGAGAAGGTGGCTCAGCGGTTCAAAGTAAATCTCCTTCGAGCTCATAATGCATTGAATGAGTTTACTCAATCAGTGAAAAATACCCGCACCAAAATGCGTCCAGTGGCATCGAATCCTTCAGAACAACCGGTGCAACCAGTAGTAGAAGAGAAGCAAATATTTTCTTTTAATAAGAAACCAGTGGCGAAACCTCTTGAGAAGATGTATACGTCTTCATCGGATGAGGATCTTCTCAATAAGGAAATTGTTCGAAGAGGAAGACAGAATGAATCTGTTTCAGGAGTTTCTGAAAAGAAAGAGCTCTCTGAGAGGCCAATGGTAAGTGAAACGGTCGCTCGTCCGGAACCGAGAAAACGAGTCCTTACTCAAGATAGTGCTCGAGAGGAAAGTCTTATTGCTCGCATTGCTAAAGATCCGAAGGATTTCACTGCTTACGAAGAATTAGGTGATTATTATCTCGAAACAGGAAACATCAAGGATGCCAAAGAATGCTATCGACAGGTCCTGAAACTCTCTCCGGTGCATCGTATGGTTAAGATAAAGATTCGTCGCTTGGAGAAGCTCTTGACCAGAGGCGGGGGAGAATGAGAAGCTAGTAAGGCTTCCTGCCACCTTAGCTCAGCTGGTTAGAGCAACAGTTTTGTAAACTGTGGGTCCTCGGTTCGAATCCGAGAGGTGGCTCAAAAATGGGTAGGTGGTAGAGTGGTCTATTACACCTGACTGTAAATCAGGCGGCTTCGGCCTTCGGGGGTTCGAATCCCTCCCTGCCCACAATATTATGACAAAATCTCTTTGAGATTTTTTCATAGATATGCCGTTGTAGCTCAGCTGGTAGAGCACCACCATGGTAAGGTGGGGGTCACCG
>CAYYET010000067.1:0-5268 GCA_964471075.1 uncultured Bdellovibrionales bacterium | reverse complement strand
CTAGATGATACGTCGGGAAACCATCTGATTTCATGAGTACCTGGTCATCAATATCTTTGGCATGAATACTGACTTTGCCACGCACAGTATCTTCAAAAATTACTACGCCACGCTCTGAAGAAATATTGAGTCGTATCACGTAAGGAGTGTTGTGTGATAATCTTTCCTCACGCTCTTCTTGAGAAAGGTTAAGGCAGAGTTTGTCGTATCTCGGTGCCCGTTTATTTCTTGTTTGCTCTTCACGGAGTTTTTCGAGACGTTCGCTGGTACAAAAACAATAGTAGGCTTTACCACTTTCCAGTAACTGTTGAGCGTGTTCTTGATAAATACTTAGTCTTTCAGATTGGAGATATGGTCCAAAGCTTCCTTTTTGAGTCAGCGTACCGTTTTTTAGAGTCATCCCCTCATCATGAACCACTCCCAAGGTAGTAAGGCTTTTTATAAGGCTCTCAATAGCTCCTTCTACAAAGCGTTTCTGGTCAGTATCCTCAATACGTAAAACATCAACACCACTATGTTTTCTTGCGAAAAGATGGTTATAGAGCGCAGTACGCATATTACCAACATGAAGAAATCCTGTTGGTGATGGCGCAAATCTCACTCGAACTTTTTCAGCCATAGAATGTATCAAAATATGGCTTTATTATAGCCTTTTTTCACCCATTCGTCACTATTGACTTTTTTATAAAAATGTGCTATCATTTAGAATTGGTACATAGGTATCAAAAAGTTCCTTCACTCCGGCCAATCGGCCACAACCACGGGGGTATTATGCGCTCTCTCGAGAACTTGGCTCTCATCATCCTGTTTCCGCTGTTCTGCGTCTACGCGACGCTGGACTTTCTCTGGTTCAGGACCGGGAGTCTGCCCGAGTTTGACCGCTACTTCGCGGTTGCTCTCTACTCCCTGATCGGGGTGCTGAGCGTGGGCCTTGGCCTCTACAACCTCTGCAAGGACCGTCCCACATTGGCTCTGTGCCAACGGCTCAGTCGCCACTGACGAAGCGGAGGCACGTTCCTGGTTACGACAAAGCTGACAAAGATCAGCAACAACGAACGGCAGCAATCCGAAAGGAAGGTTGCCGTTTTACTTTTGTGTTAGTACTTTTATCGAAAATAACATCACTGCATTCCAGATGCGTTTGATACGTTTCGGCTGAAGGATAAGACGCCAGAGCCATTCAAAACCGATGAGACGCATAATTTTTGGAGCCCGTTTCAGCTTTCCGGTTAGATAGTCAAAACTCCCCCCTACCCCGATAGCGAGTCGAATGTTTCCAGGGTTATTTCGTAAATTCTCAAGAAAAATTTCTTGTTCAGGTGCGCCAAAATTACAGATCACTACTTCTGCTTGTGGTATTTCTGAAGCCAATTGAATAGCTGGATATTTTTTGACGAGAACTTCTTTTATTTCTTCATGCGAACTTAAACCAGTTTCTTTAATTACAAGAGCTATTTTTTGATGAGATTGTTCAGCAAGAGTAAGAATACGATCTAATAGATCAGCTCCGGGAATACGAATAATCTTTTTTCCTTTCAGCCATCCTACCAAAACAATACCAAAACCATCAGCAATACAAAGATCAGCAGAAAGAAGAGATTGTTTAAAGCCACTATTCTTTTCTCCTAATACCAAAAACTCTGGATTGACTGTCGCAATGCGGTGAAACTTCGGTTCACTCAAGTATTTCCTGACCTGAGCGAGAATATCTTCCCGAGACTGCTCGCTTAAAGGAACGCCAAAAAGTTCCATAATCTAAAGAAGAGAAAAAGTATCAATAGGTTCGTAACGACGTTTACCATCGATACTGAGACTTTCAAAAACGCAAACAGTATCAACTGGCTCGATAATATGAAGCCTCTCTTTGAGCTCTGGTTGAGACGAGAGTGTAAGCCACTTCTGCTTTTTAATTTTTGCGAGGGTCACATGCGGACGATAGGATTTTTTCTCTGTGACAAAAGAAGTAAAGGTCTTTTCTACTTCTTCACGTAGTTGTTTAAGGCCCTCACTTGCTATCCCTTCGAGCCAAATCATTTTGGGATTTTCCGGGCTTTCCATCAGTTTCAAACCGGTAAATTCGAGCTCAAAGGATTCCAAATCTTCGCAAGCTTCCCCTACTTTGGCGCAGATTTCTGCTACCTGTTCTTCGTGAACGAAGCCTAGGAAAAATACCGTTACATGGAGATTTTCTTCGCGTGTCAAAAGAACGGCTTCTTTAGGAAAAGCCGTCATTTCTCTCATTAAGCGCTTTTTTAGGGCTTGAGAGAGCGGAATACCAACAAAAAGTCTGCGTGTTTTGTTCATACAGAAAGCCTACCGGAAAAAAGCCAAAAGGGCAATTTCTTGGTAAAATAAAGACATATGAAAGATTCCTCTCTCTACCGTCTGGAAGTCGCCCCGCTGACGATTTTACCGCTTTCCCGGTCACCCTATTTTAGCTACGCGAGCTCTATTCCCATCAAAAAAGGAAGCTTAGTATCTATTTCTTTTGGCCGGCAAACCCTGGAAGGGGTAGTTTTTGATTGTCAGAAACTTCCTGGGAAAAGGCTTCACTGGATGAAGCTTGTTTCAAGGGTTATACGAGAAGAGTTTCTTACAGAAACACAATGTACTCTAGCTCAAGAAATAAGCGAAGAATACTTCACTCCATTAGGACGTGTACTGAAACATTTTCTTCCAAAAGTAGCTAAAGAAAGAAAGAAAATAACTCAAACGAAAGGAAAAAAACTGGTATTCAAAGCTACTAAGGGAGAGGAGGTTATTTTGAAAAAACTCAGAAGTTCGAAAAAAAATCTTCCTCTCTCTTTGGATACCGGAGAATTTTCTGATCCAAAAAGACCGCTGGCTCTTCTGACGAAAGAAGGTCTCAAAGGAAAGAAGCAGGTGCTTCTTTTGGTACCAGAAATTACCTTGATAGTGCCACTAGTTGCTTTTTTCGAAAAATGCTTCCCTCATGAAAAGATAGCAGTCCTTCATAGTAAGCTTTCTTCAGGGGCTTTTTTTGCTGCCTGGGAACGTATTCGCACAGGAGAAGCAGAGATCATCATTGGAACTCGTCAGTCGCTCTTTGCTCCATTTCAAAACATAGGACTTATCATGGTGACAGAAGAACAAGACGAAAGCTATAAGCAGTGGGACATGAGTCCAAAGTATCATGCTAAAAAAGTAGCCTCCTATCTAGCGGAAATTTTTCACGCCAGACTCGTGCTTGTCTCCCCTACTCCAAGCACTGAAACATTCCTGGCAGTACAAGAAAAACGCATGGTTTCACTTGGAACATTTTCTATCCAAACTCCTATAAAAAATCTTCTCTTAGTAAATCTGCGTTTAGAGCGCTATCGAAAAAACTTTTCTCCGATTTCAGAAGTGCTGAGAAATGAATTGGAAGCTACTTTAAAACGGGGTGAGCAAGCGCTTCTGTATATCAATCGCCAAGGGATGAATGCTTTTTCGGTATGCGAGAACTGTAAAAGCGTTTTTCGTTGCAAAAAATGTGATCATCCTCTTTCTGCTACCAAAGATGGTGGCTTCCGGTGTGTTCACTGCGGATTTACTACTCCGCTTTTTCCAAGTTGTCCGACTTGTGGCCATCTTCACTTTCGTCATGTCGGTTTTGGGACTGAAAAAGTCGAAAAAGAGGTAAAAAAACTCTTTCCCTGGGCCTCTACCAAACGTTTTGATAGCACGATGCTCACTTCAGGAAAAGTTACAGAAAATCTCTATAACGAAGGGATGTTAGGTAAGATTGATGTCTTGATAGGAACTCAGATGATTCTTAAGGATCCTCCCTTGCCGAGGCTTTCTTTGGTTGCTATCATTGACGCAGATAGTTTACTGATCTTTCCTGATTTTTCTGCAGATGAAAGGCTCTACCAAGCCATTTCTCGAGCATCTCATCAAGTGAACAAGGGAAAGGTAGTGGTTCAAACATTCCATCCGGAGAGCTCTTTTTTTGAAAAAGCTACCACCCTTTCGAGAGAGGAATTAATGCAGCGCACCCTTGCCGAACGTGAAGAATTGTTCTATCCTCCATTTTCACGCGCGTTTCTCTTGGTAAGTACAGGAAAGACAGAAAAAGAAGCGAGTGAAAAAGGGAAGAGGCTTTTTTCTGATCTTCAGCCTCTCCGAGCGAAACATTTCCGACTCACTACTCTTCCAGGTGTCCGTTCTCTGAAAAGGAAAAACCTCTACGAATCAAGACTTCTTTTGAGAATTCCTAAAGAAGAGCACCTCCCTGAAAAGCTTCATTCTTTTTTAAAGAAAAAGAATAACGATATATTTACTGATACTGACCCGATTTCATTGAGATAATATTGAGTATGTTACCATTGGTTACTGGAGAAAAAACAAAGATCTTACTCACAAAAACAACTTTGGTGAAGGATGCTTTAGCAAAAGAAATCCAAGATCTTCTACCGAAGATGATTAAAACCATGCACAAGGAACGCGGCGTTGGATTAGCGGCACCTCAGATTGGGGTCCCTCTGCGTTTAGCGGTAGCCGAAGTTGATGGCAAAGAATACTACTGGATTAATCCGGAAATTACCTCCCTTTCTCAGGAGAAAATTATTTCTGAAGAAGGATGTCTGTCTCTTCCTGGCGAGTTCTTTCCTATTCTTCGTTCTGAAACGGTTACCGTGAAATACCTCAATGAAAAAGGTTTACCAAAGAAATTACGAGCGACGGGATTTCTTGCCACCGTCATTCAACATGAAGTAGATCATCTTGATGGAGTGCTTATTATCAATCGTTTTAGAAAACAAAAAAGAAAACACATAGTAACCAACGAGCCTTATGAAGATTTGGAATAGATTTTTTTCGAAACTTTTTTCTTCAAAAAACACACTTTCACAAAAGCAGGTTTCTGATTCCTCTCAAAAGAGTCTTGAAATACCAAAGGTGCGTGTGGTGTTTATGGGAACGCCAGAATTAGCCGCCTCCCTTCTCTTGAGTCTCCTTGAAAAGGGCTACAATATTGTCGGTGTAGTAACGAAAAAAGATGCTCCAGTAGGACGAAAGAAAGAGCTCAAGCAAAGTCCCGTCAAAGAAGTAGCTCTGCAACATGATCTCAAGGTTCTCCAGCCAGAAAAACTTGATGGAACTGCTGTACAGGAAATTCAGGCACTCCAACCAGATCTGATTGTGGTTGCTGCTTATGGTAAAATTCTTCCCAAAGCTCTTCTTGATTTTCCGGGTTTTGGCTGTATTAACTTTCATACCTCTCTCTTGCCAAAATGGCGAGGAGCTTCCCCTATTCAGAATGCCCTC
>CAYYET010000066.1:0-5654 GCA_964471075.1 uncultured Bdellovibrionales bacterium | reverse complement strand
GGAAGGGAAACCTGATGAGCAGGGTCGCCTGATCACGGATCTCATCCCTCGATATATCACTGATCTTCTGGAGGAGAAAACGGGGGAAGAAGGAAAGTGAAGCAGCTGTTGTAGACTCCCGGCCGCAAACGCGGTACGGGAGCTTCTCTTTTAAAGGGTATTTCTATGCTATACTTGAAAAAAAACAGAGACAAAATATGCGTATCGAAGCCAAACAACTCGAGCAATTTCTTCTTGATTCGAATCTTGTTCCCAAAGACCAACTTGATCAGGCTATAGCGGAAGCCCAAAAAGATCAGAAAGATTTGGGGAATTTGCTTTTGGAAAAAAAATTGATCAATGAAGTTGATCTTCAAAAGACTTATGCCTATATTTTAGGCTTTCCTTTTGTGGATCTTTCCAAAGAAGCGGTCCCTATGGAGATTCTCCAGACCGTGCCGGAGCTTATTGCCAAGAAGTATAATATTGTTTCTTTTGAAAAAAGTGGCACCAATCTCAAGGTGGCCATGCTTAATCCGGAAGACTTGCAGACAATTGACTTTATCAAGAAGAAAACGGGCCTCAAAATTATTCCTTGTCTCACGAGTCGAGAAAGCATTCAGAGCGTTTTGCGCCAGTATGGCAAGAGTCTCGAGGCAGAGTTTGGTGATATTTTAACAGCTGATGTCAAAGCAGAATCCAACGAAGATGATAAAGATCTCGAACAGGTAGCAGCGGGACTTCCAGTGATCCGAGTAGTGGATACTCTTCTGAAACATGCCATTTTACAGTCAGCGAGTGATATTCATATTGAACCAGAAGAAAAAGAAGTGCATGTCCGCTATCGCATTGACGGTGTGCTCCATGACGCTATGACTCTTCCCAAAGATGTCGCCTCCGGTATTGTGGCTCGTATTAAAGTGCTCTCAAACCTGAAACTTGATGAGCATCGTTTACCGCAGGATGGTCGTTTCAAGATTGAGAAAGATGATTACAAGATCTCTTTCCGTGTCAGTATTCTGCCAGTATTTGATGGAGAGAAGATCGTTATGCGTCTCTTGGATGAGTCATCAAAGGGGCTGACATTGGAAAAGATGGGATTAAATGGTTCGGCTTTGGAAGCAGTTCATCGAGAAATCAACAAACCAAACGGTATGATTCTGGTTACTGGACCGACGGGTTCCGGAAAGACGACTACACTCTATACGGTAATGGATATTTTGAATACTCCGGAAGTGAATATTTCTACGGTAGAAGATCCGGTAGAATATCGTATGCCTCGTGTGAATCAGACTCAGATCATCCCCAAAGTAGGGATGACGTTTGCGGCCGCCCTCCGCGCACTTCTGCGTCAGGATCCGGATATTATTATGGTGGGGGAAATCCGTGATCAGGAAACGCTGGAAATTGCTATGCACGCTGCTATGACGGGGCACCTGGTGCTTTCAACTCTTCACACTAATAGTGCGGCAGCCACACTGCCACGTATGCTTGATATGGGTGCTGAACCGTTTCTTATTGCTTCCACGGTCAATGTCATCGTAGCCCAACGTTTGGTACGGCGACTGTGTCCAGAGTGTCGCAAACCGTATACTTTGGAAAAGAAGGAGCTGGAATCTTTGAGGAAACTCTACGATCTGGAAGATGTCTTTGCTTATTTACAAAAAGATCCTGCTAGTAAGAAGTTTATTGAAAAAGCCAAGAGTTTTGAGGAAGTGACTTTTTATAAACCAGGAGGCTGTGATCAGTGTGGTGGTGAAGGGTATCGTGGCCGTAACGGTATCTATGAAGTATTGGCCATGGATACAGACATTCGTAAACTTGTTACTCAGTCAGCCACGACTGAAGAGTTGGAAATAACCGCCAAAAAATCTGGTATGGCGACGATGGTTCAGGATGGTTTTTCAAAGATTGTCAGTGGAGTAACGTCGCTGGAAGAAGTAATGCGAGCGACAAAAGAATAAAGCCTAGTGCTTAAATTCATCGTGACGTAGGGCATGCCGAATGTGGGATTTGGCAGTAGAAGTTTTGACAAAGTCGAGCCAATCACGGCTGGGCTTTTTCTTTTCTTTGACGGTAATAATTTCGATGACTTGAGCATTTTGGATGAAATAGTCGAGGGGGACGATATGCCCATCTGCTTTGGCGCCTACGGCTCGGTGGCCGATCTCACTATGAATCGCGTAAGCAAAATCAATGGGAGTAGCTTCTTCGGGAAGTTCGATAATATCTCCTTTGGGAGTAAAAGCAAAGATATGATTTTTGAAAAATTCGATCTTGAGTCCTTCAACGAATTCTTTATCATCGCGGCCAATTTCCTTCTGCCATTCTTTTAATTGATTGACCCACAAGAGTTCTCGAGGACTATTAGTAACATTTTTTCGACGGGAGAAGAGATTGTGCCAGACAGAGCGCGAGCGTTCGGTATAGAGCCAGTGAGCAGCGATACCGTACTCTGCTTCGTCGTGCATTTTTTGAGTGCGGATTTGAATTTCCAGGATTCGTCCATCAGGACCAAAGATAGTGGTATGGAGTGATTGGTAGCCGTTTGGTTTTGGGAGGGAGATGTAGTCTTTGATGCGACCAACCATGGGTCGATACTCGCGATGAATAATACCCAGAGCCTCGTAACAATCAGCTACTTCCGGAACAATAATCCGAATAGCGACTAGATCATAGATACGGGTAATATCCATGTCATGACGTTTTAGTTTCTGATACAGGCGATAGAGGTGTTTGGTGCGGCCGCTAATATCAATAACACGAATTTTTTCTTTAGCGAGAAAGCCGCGAAAGAAAGTGACCGTGGTCTCGAGATATTTTTTCCCTGCATGGAGATAGGTCTCTTCGAGTTTCTTGGTCTCGTCGTAGTGCAGGGGGTCGAGGTATTTAAAACAAAGATCTTCAAGTTCACCTTTAATTTCTCCAATACCTAGACGGTTGGCAATAGGAGCGTAGATTTCGAGTGTTTCTCTGGCGATACGCTGTTGTTTCTCTGGTGCGAGATACTCAAGCGTACGCATGTTATGTAAGCGGTCGGCCAGTTTAATAATCACCACGCGAATATCTTGGGCCATGGCCAAGAACATCTTACGTAGGTTTTCGAGATAGTATTCTTCTTTGGAGCCACGAAGTTTAATTTTTCCGAGTTTGGTAATGCCATCCACCAGAAGCGCGACTTCTTCACCAAATTTTTCCTCTACTTGGGTCAGGGTGATCTCGGTATCTTCTGGAACATCATGCAGGAGGCCAGCAGCAATAGTCTTTTCATCCATACCAATTTCGGCCAAGTTTTTGGCTACATGGAGTGAATGAATGATATAATCTTCGCCGGATTTTCGTTTTTGCCCTTTATGGGCTGCTTCAGCAAAATTGTAGGCTTCTGTCACGAACTTCTCACCCTCTCCCTGGAAGGGGCGGGGAGCAGCAGCGAAGACTTCTTTGAGAGTGATAGTAGTCATAAAAAGCACCTCCTTTGGCATTCATCAGTATAGGCGAATTGTAGGTGAAAGAGCAAATTTTTTAGTGGATTATGTAGTCTCTTGACAAATGCAACTCAGTTGCGTTAATATCAAAATGAACAAACTCAAGATGTATGAAAGCAGAGATACTCTCAACCTTCAAAAAACATGGCCTGCGTCTTACTCAAACGAGGAAGTTGCTGCTTGATATATTTCTTCAAAACGATCGACCGCTCTCGGCCTTGGTACTGAAACAGGCTTTGAAAAAGCAAGGTCATGATGTCAATAAAACCACCGTCTATCGAGAACTCGAACGCTTAGAAAGTATTGGAGTGCTTCATAGTATCCGTCTTCAGGATCGCGCGCAGTACTTCGAACTGGTGAGTCGTGGACATCATCATCACTTAGTGTGTGTAGAGTGTCACCAGGTGGTAGATATTGATCTTGAGGATACTTCTCTCTTGAAGCGAGTTGAACGTTTTAGTAAAAAAATGAATTTTTTTATTACCACTCACGCTATTGAATTTTACGGACGATGCCAGGCCTGTTTGGCTCATTCATAACACCTATGTCACAGACTGCTTCTCAACCTCTTATTACCGTATCTGATCTTTCGTTTCATTATCGAACGGATCGTCCTATTTTTCATGATGTTTCTTTTTCGATTCACCAAGGAGACTATGTAGGAATTATTGGGCCAAATGGTTCGGGGAAGAGTACCTTTCTCAAACTTCTTTTGGGATTGTTACCTATCCAGAAAGGGAAGATTAAACTTTTTGGGAAGCCAGTCCAGGAATTTCGAGAATGGGAAAAAATTGGCTATGTACCACAAAAAGGCTTTGAAGGTGAAGTAGGTTTTCCGGCTACGGTAGAAGAAGTCATTGCGGCTGGCTACCTTTCTCAATCCCTTTTTCCCAGTAAGGAAGAACGACTCAAAGTGCAAGAGAAGATCGATGCTTTAGCAGAAATTGTGGGTATTCGACATCTTCTGAAGCGTCGTATTGGTGAGCTTTCGGGGGGTGAGGAACAACGCGCTTTTATTGCGCAGGCACTTCTTTCTGATCCGCTGCTTTTGGTTTTGGATGAACCCACAGCAGGAGTTGATCTCGCAACAGAAGAATCCTTTTATGCTCTTTTGGAACGACTCAATAAGGATCATGGAAAAACAATTCTTCTGGTTTCTCATGATTTGGAAGCACTCGCTCATCATGCTACTACGGCACTGTGTCTCAATCATACCGTGGTGTATCATGGTTCAGCGGAGGGCCTTCATGAGTCAAAAGTGGTAGAAGCGGTCTTTGGTCAGCAGGCTTGGCACCGACATCAATAATTTTATTGTATGGATATTGCTTTTTTGCAAGAACAATCAATTTTCTCGGCCATGGGAGTAGCGCTCATTCTTGGTATTCTTGCACCTTTGGTAGGAATTTTTCTTGTGATGCGGCGTTTTTCACTTTTGGCTGATACGCTCTCTCATGTTTCTCTTTTTGGTGTAGCGTTGAGCTCTTTATTTGGCTTGCCAATGACCGTGGGTGCTTTTTTTGGAGCGCTTGTGGGAGGAGGAGCGATTGAACTCTTTCGTCAGTCACGACGGGTGCTTTCTGAAGCAACGCTTGCTCTCTTTCTCTCGGGAAGTCTTTCTCTGGCAGTACTTTTGTTTGCTGTCCGAGGTATTGATGCAGAAGAGATTGAGGCGTATCTCTTTGGAGATCTTGAATTGGTCACGGGGCACGATCTATTTCTTCTTCTCATTATTGCGTCCGTGTTGATTACTTTTTTTCTGGCCTTTTATCGACAACTTTTCCTGGCCACCCTGGATGAAGATTTAGCCAGAGTGAATGGTGTGCCTGTCCGACGGCTCAATCTTGTTTTCATGCTGTTCGCTTCGATGGTCGTAGCGGTGGCGATTAAAATTGTTGGGGTGCTTTTAGTGAGCGCTCTCATTGTTTTACCGGTACTGGCTTCGCTTCAGTGGCGGCTCAGTTTTAAGAAAACACTTTTACTGAGTTTAGGAATGTCAGAATTAACTGTAGCCTTTGGATTTACCTTAGCGTTTATTCTCAGTATTCCTAGTGGCGCTGCTATTGCCCTGTGTGCGTTATTTGCCTTCCTTTTCTCGTATTTTTTTCAGTACGTGAGAGGTTAATTTATGGCTCATTTGAGCCTAAATTAACTAAAAAAGCGATCCACTGAGGATCGCTTTTCGTTTACTTC